>CAXUBE010000001.1:0-72747 GCA_964249215.1 uncultured Rhodopseudomonas sp.
GCGTCACGCCGCGCGACCCGGAGCGGCCGGAGCAGGACTGCGGGCTCGCCGTGCTGGCGCTCGGCAAGATGGGCGCCGGCGAACTGAACTATTCGAGCGACATCGACATCATCGTGTTCTTCGATCCGAACGCGCCGACGCTTTCGCCCGACATCGAACCGCAGCCGTTCTTTGTGCGCCTGACGCAGCGGCTGTCGCGCCTGCTGCAACAGCGCACCGCCGACGGCTTCGCGTTTCGCGTCGATTTGCGGCTGCGGCCGGATCCCGCCTCGACGCCGGTCGCGATCTCGATCCCGTCCGCGATGTACTATTACGAGCGCGAAGGGCGCACCTGGGAGCGCGCCGCGATGATCAAGGCGCGCTGCTGCGCCGGCGATATCGTGACCGGCGAGGCGCTGATCGCGGAATTGTCGCCGTTCGTGTGGCGCCGGCATCTCGACTTCGCGGCGCTCGCCGACATTCACGACATGAAGCGCCAGATGCAGACGTTTCGCGGCCAGGCCGATATCGCGGTCGAGGGCCACAACGTCAAGATCGGCCGCGGCGGCATCCGCGAGATCGAATTCTTCGCACAGACCCAGCAACTGATCGCCGGCGGCCGCAATCCCGAATTGCGCGTGCGCGGCACGCTCGACGCGCTGGACATCCTCGCCGCGCGCGACCGGATCACCTACCAGGCGCGCGACGAGCTCTCTGCGGCGTATCTGTTTCTGCGCCGCGTCGAGCATCGGCTGCAGATGGTCGCCGACGAGCAGACCCACACGCTCCCCGACGACGTGGCCGCGATGGAACGTTTCGCGCGGTTTCTCGGCTTCGACGGCCGCGATTCTTTCGCGCGCGAATTGCTCGCGCATCTGACCTGCGTGCAGGGCCATTACGGCAAATTGTTCGAAAGCGATCCGGCCGGCACCGAGACGCTGCCGGCGGTCGATTACGCCGGCGGCCCCGACGACATTCGCCTGCTGGACTATCTCGCCGGGCTCGGTTTCAAGAAGCCGCCGGCGGTGGCGGCCACGCTGCGGCAATGGATCGCCGGCACCTATCGCGTGCTGCGGTTCGAGACCACGCAGCGCGCGCTGCTGGAATTCATCCCCGCGCTGATCGTGGGGCTGGCGCGTGCCAAGCAACCCGACGGCGCGGTGGCCGCCTTCGACCGCCTGCTGCAGGCGCTGTATCGCGGCGGCCGGCTGATCTCGCTGCTCGGCCAGAACCGCGAACTGCTGTCGCTGGTCGCGCTGGTGCTCGGCGCCGCGCCGCGGCTCGGCGACATGCTGGCGCGGCAACCGCAGATCATCGACGGCCTGATCGATCCGCGTTTCTTCGGAGCGATGCCGGACCGCGACGAACTATCCGCGCGGCTCAAGGCGACGCTGGAAGACGCGCATGGCTACGAAGAATTTCTCGATCGCCTCCGGCTGTTCGGGCAGGAGAGCCTGTTCCTGATCGGCACGCGGATTCTCTCCGGCACGGTGTCGACGCAGCAGGCGAGCATCGCCTTTGCCGATGTCGCCGAGGGCATCGTTCACACCGTGCATGGGCTGGTCACCGGCCAGTTCGCCGCGCGGCATGGCCGCATCAAGAATCAGCACACCGCGATCCTCGCGATGGGGCGGCTCGGCGGCCGCGAGATGACCGCGTCGTCCGACCTCGATCTTATCCTGATCTACGACTTCGATCACGATCATCCGGATTCCGACGGCGAGCGCGTGCTGCAAGGCTCGCAGTATTTCGCGCGCTTCACGCAGCGGCTGATCAGCGCCTTCACCACCCGCACGAATTACGGCGTGCTCTACGAGGTCGACATGCGGCTGCGGCCGTCGGGCCGCGCCGGCCCGCTGGCGTCGCGGCTCGACGCGTTCGCGCACTATCAGGATCGCGAGGCCTGGACGTGGGAGCACATGGCGCTGACGCGCGCGCGCGTGATCGCGGCGTCGCCGGAATTCGCCGCACGGATCGCGCGCGTCATTCGCGGCGTGCTGACCCGCAGACGCGACGCCGCGCGGGTCGCAACCGACGTGGTCGAGATGCGACGGGCGATCGCGCTGGAAAAAGGCGAGGCCGATGTCTGGGATTTCAAATACGCCGCGGGCGGCATGATCGACATCGAGTTCATCGCGCAATATCTGCAGCTCGTGCATGCCGCGCAGGCGCCGGACATCCTCGACGTCGCCACGCTCGCGGTGCTCGACAATGCGACGCGGCTCGGCTTCCTGCCGCAGGCGGACCTGGACGTGCTGCGCGCCGCCGCAAGGCTCTACCACGATCTGACGCAGATCCTGCGGCTTTGCGTCAGCGACGCATTCAAGCCCGAGACCGCGGGCGAGGATCTGCGGCGGCTGCTGGTGCGCGCCGGCGACGCGCCGGATTTCTCTGCGCTGGAGGCGCAGGTGAGGGAAACTGAGGCCGAGGTCCGCGCGGTGTTTCTGAAGCTCCTCGAACCGGGGCGCGCGGGGCGCTGACTACGCCGCGTTGGAAATCGCCGCGTCGAGCATGGTGCCGCGCGGCAGCGTCACCACCACCACGGTTCCCACGCCGAGCTTCGAGCGCAGCCGCATGCGTCCGCCGTGCAGGCCGGTCAGCGACTTTGCGATCGCAAGCCCGAGCCCCGATCCGTGATAGCTCTTGGTAAGCTGGCTCTCGACCTGCTCGAACGGCCGGCCCAGCCGCTGCAGCGATTGCTGCGCGATACCGATCCCGGTGTCGGCGATCATCAGCACGACGGAATCGGGCAGCACGCGGCTGCGCACGATGACGCGGCCGCCGTCCGAGGTGAACTTCACCGCGTTGGACAACAGGTTGATCAGGATCTGCTTGACCGCGCGGCGGTCGGCGACGACCGGGATGTTCTCGCCGATGTCGGCGCGCAGCACCAACTTCTTGTTCTCGGCGCGGCCGGCGACGACGCGCAGCGACTCGGCGAGCGCGAGGCCGAGATCGAGCGTCTCCATGTCCAGCCTCATCCGCCCGGCCTCGATCTTGGACATGTCGAGGATGTCGTTGATGACTTCCAGCAGATAGTGCCCGCTGGTCATGATGTCGTGGCAATATTCCTGATACTTCTCCGAGCCCAGCGCGCCGAACATGCCGCTGCCCATGATCTCGGAGAATCCGATGATGGCGTTGAGCGGCGTGCGTAGTTCGTGGCTCATATTGGCGAGGAACTTCGACTTGGTCTGATTGGCTTCCTCGGCGCGATTGCGTTCGTCGGAATATTTCTGCGCGAGGTCCACGAGTTCGATGGCCTGCTGCTCCAGCTTGGTCTGCGAGCGCTTCAGGTCGATGACCGTGGCGCGCAGCCGCATGTCGTTGTCGACCAGTTTCTGCTCGTGCGCCTTTATCCTGGTGATGTCGGTGCCGACCGCGACATAGCCGCCGTCCTTGGTGCGGCGTTCGCTGATGTGCAGCCAGCTTCCATCGTCGAGTTGCGCCTCGAAGGTGCGCGCGCCGGGCACCTGAGCGGTGCTGTCCGACAGCCTCGTGCGTATTTCCGGCATGCTTCCGACTTCGATCACCGTCTCATACGACGTGCCGGGCGCGACCGCGGAGTCCGGCAATTTGTGCAGTCGCTGGAAATGCGTATTGCAGAGCACGAGGCGGTTCTCCGCGTCCCACAGCACGAAGGCTTCCGGGATGGTTTCGATCGCGTCGCGCAGCCGCAGGTCGGCCTCCACGGTGCGCTCCGCGAGGCTCCTCTGTTCGGTGATATCGACGGCGATGCCGATCAAATGCTGGCCGCCGCCCGCGATTTCGGGGCACAGCTCGCAACGCACGCGCAGCCAGATCCAGTGCCCGTTGCAATGCTGCATGCGGAAGGTGTGATCGATGTGATCGATGCGCGTGGAGATCAGTTGATCGGCGATCTCGAACAGATCGATGTCGTCGGATTTCACCAGCGCGTTGACTTCGCCGAAGGTGAGCAGATCGCTGCGGCTCTCCAGCCCCAGCATGGTGAACATCGATTGCGACCAGAAAATCCGGCCGCGCGACAGGTCCCAGTCCCATAATCCGCAGCGGCCGCGATTGAGCGCGGTGTCGATCCTGCTGCGCACGGCGTCGTTGATGAGATCGCCTTCGCGCGCGCGGGTGCTTTGCCAGTGGAACGCGAAGCCGAGGATCAGCACCACGAAACCGGTGGTCGCCGACAGCGTCACCTGCAGCGCGGTGTCGGAACGCCATGCGGAGGTGAGGTTCTCCTGGATGATCGCGACCTGGCCCGGCAGCGATTTCACGACGCGCAACGTCGCGAGCGCGCTGGCGCCGCCCGGCAGCACGATCTCCGAGACGCCGGCCTGCTGCCCCGACGCGGTCAGCGGATGCGCGGCGCTGATCACCTCCAGAAATTTGCCGGCGTCGCCGGCGGTATCCTCGCCGGAGACGCGCGCAATGATGCGCTGGTCGGCGCTGCTGACGATGACGTGGCGGCCCTTCGCGATGCCCCAGGCCGGCACCAGCGCCGGCAGCAATCCCTGCAGCCGTTCGACCGAGGCGGCGCGATCGAGCCGGACCACGCCGACATGGTCGAGCCGCTCGGCCAACAGGTCGGCGAACGCCGTGAGTTCCTTGGTGAGGGCGGCGCGTTTCTGCCGGGCCTGGTCAGCGATCTGCACCACCGCGCCGAAGCAGATGGTGACGAGGAACGCGATGATCAGCGTCGGCACCGCCCGCCGCAGAACGGGCTCGGCTATCACGAGCCTGTGGTAGGCCGGTTTCGCGATCGACTGCGCCAATCCCTTGATCGAATCGGATTGAACGCAGACGCTCGCGGCGTGCGCGCGCGCCATGCACTGGCCCCCACGGAATTTCTGTCAGCACCCCGATCCGACGACGCACGTCGTTCGAATCAACGCGATTTGAATCCAGTTTTTCCGTGCTGTCGATAGTCAACGATTCGTTAACGCGAATTAAATATTGTCCCATGCCGATCGATGGGCGCGAAACGCGCTCCGCGCGAGTCCGAAACGGGAACGTCGCAGGGCGACGCACGTATTAATCCGCGTTCGGCGGTTCGGTGTGGCTGATCACGCGCTTCACGCTCGGGAACGTGCTGCGCAACCGCCGCTCGATCTCGTCGACATGCTCGTGCACGGCGATGACGCTGAGCGACGGCGCGGCGTAGCAATGGAAATTGACGATCTCGCCGGCGTCGGTGTCGCGCACCCGCACGTTGTGAACGTGATGGATCACGCCGCCGCCGGCGAATTCGGTCAGCGCATCGCGGATCTGATCGACGCGCGCGGCGGCGGCGTCGGAGCCGAGCGGCAATTCCGGTTCGAGCGGCTCGATGTGCGTATCGACCTCGACGTCGGTGCCGAAATCGTCGCAAATATGCCGCTCGAGTTCATGCGCGATGTCGTGCGCGTCCTCGAGCGGCATCTCGCCGTCGACCTCGAGATCGATGCTCACCGAGAGCCTGCCGCCTAGGTCGTGGACCGTGACGTGATGGATCGCGAGGCCGGAATTGCGCGCGATCACCATGATGCGCTCGCGCACGCTCTCATTGTCGCGCGCCACCGGGATCGCGGTGAAGGTGAGGTCGGCGTCGCGCAGCGCGTGCGTCACCGCGTCCTGCGCTTCGCGCTTGATCTCGTCGATGCGGTCGATCGGATAGGTCCGCGGCACTTCGACGAGCGCGTCGATGAAATGCGTCGATCCGACCATCCGCACCCGCAGCCGCTCGATGCCGAGCACGCCCGGCACCGCACCGATCACCTCGCGGGCCTTTTCCGATACGCCTTCCGGCGCGCGGTCGAGCAGCGTCTCGATGGTGGAGCGGCCGAGCCGCAGGCCGAGGATCGAGATCATCACCGCGACGCCGAGCGCCGCGGCGGCGTCGCCCCATTGAAAACCGAATGCCGACAGCACGAGGCCGATGACGACCGCGATCGATCCCAGCACGTCGGAGGCAAAGTGCAGCGCGTCGGCGGCGAGCGCCTGGCTGTTGGTATCGCGCGCGGTGCGGTGCAGCGCGCTGGCGCGCCAGAAATTGACGACGATATCGACCGCCAGCACCACGAATGCGATCTTCGAAAACGACGGCGGCGTGCCGCCTTCGCGCAGCCGGCCGAAGGCCTCGACGACGATGCCGCCGGCCAGCACGTACAGCATCGCGATCACGCCGAGCGCGGACAGACTTTCGATCTTGCCGTGGCCGTAATTATGCGCCTCGTCGGCGGGGCGATCGGAGACGCGCACCACCAGCCAGGTGATCACGGTCGCGACCAGATCGACCGAGCTGTGCAGCGCCTCGGAGATCAGCGCAAGACTGCCGATCGCGATGCCGACGATGAATTTCGCGGTGGCCATCGCGGCGCTGGCGACGACCGATATCGCGGCGGCGCGCGACTTGACGCTGGTATGGGCGTGGATGTGGCTGCCAGTCATCGGCGCGGTTTAGCAGCCCCGTCCGCGACGGGAAAGTCGAACGGCTCCAGCCGAATGTCGCAGCCGCGCGATCGCGCGGTTGTTGCGAATTGTTCCGATTTGCAACGCGCGACGCCGCCGCTCAAAGCGTGACGACGATCTTGCCGAGATGCTGGTTGGCTTCCATGCGCGCGAACGCGGCGCCGATCTCGGCAAACCGATAGACCTTGTCGATCGGCAGCTTCAGTTCGCGCGACTCCACCGCCGGCCAGATATCGCCGCGCACCTGGGTGAAGATTTCGCGGATCTCCTCGATCGAGCGGGTGCGGAACGTGACGCCGATGTAGTCGATGCGACGCGCGGCGTGCAGGTCGAAATTGAAATCGGCATGGGTGCCGCCGAGCCGGCCGACATTGACGATGCGGCCGCGCACCCTGGTCGCGGCGAGGTTCTGGTTGGCGACCTTGCCGGACACCTGGTCGATGATCAGGTCGACGCCTTCGCCGTCGGTCGCCTTCAGCACCTGCCCGACCCAGGCCGGATCGGCGGAATCGATCGCGAGATCGGCGCCGAACTCTTTCAGCCGCGCGCGCCGTGCCGGATCGGTGGAGGAGCCGATCACCAGCCGCGCGCCTTTCAGCCGCGCGATCTGCAGCGCCACCAGGCCGACGCCGGAACTCGCGCCCTGGATCAGCACCCGTTGCCCGGACCGCAACGCGCCGACCGCGACCAGCGCGTTGTGCATCGTGGACAGCGCAACGGGCAGGGTGGCGGCATCCTCGAAGCTCATGCCGTCGGGAATCGGAAACAGCCGGCCATGATCGGCGAGCGTGAATTCGCCGAACGCCGCGCCGCCGGATCCCATCACGCGGTCGCCGGGCTTCACGCCCTGCGCGTCGGGGCCGAGCTCCACGACCTCGCCCGCCCATTCCATGCCGAGCACGGTGCCGACGCCGCCCGTCGCGCCGTGCACGTGGCCCTTGGTCATGCCGAGATCGGCGCGGTTCAAGCCGCAGGCGTGCACCTTCACCAGGAGCTGAACGGTTTTCGGAACCGGCTTGTCGATCTCGGCGATTTCGGCGCCGTCGGCGCCGTAGACATAGGCCTTCATCGGGTTCCTTCGCGTCGTTGAAGGACGCGAGGATGCCGACGCGCCGCCGAAAAGTCCACGCGCCGTCGCGCGTCAGCGATGAAATTCGTTGTGCAATTCGCCGATGCCCTCGATCGCGATCGTCACCTGGTTGATCGGCTCCTTCATCACCCCGACGCCGACCGACGTGCCGCAGCAGATCAGGTCGCCCGGCAGCAGCGTCATGTCGTGCGAAATCTTCGCGACCAGTTGCTGCGGCGAGAAGATCATGTCGGCGACCGGGTAGTTCTGCCGCTCGGCGCCGTTGAGGACGGTGCGGACGTGCAGCGCGGCGGGATCGATGCCGGCGACGATCGACGGGCCGAACGGCCCGAAGCCGTCGAAGCTTTTGGCGCGCGCCCATTGCGCGAACGTCGCGTCGCGGTTGAGAGTGTCGGCGGCGGTGATGTCGTTGACGCAGGTGTAGCCGAAGATATGCGCGTCGGCCTCCGCGGCGGAAATCCCGCCGCAGCGCCTGCCGATCACGATGCCGAGTTCGCCTTCATAGACGACCTTGCCGTCGTAGGACGCCGGTCGCATGACGACCGCGCCGGGCGCCGTGACGCTCGAGGGCGCCTTGAGAAAGTACAAAGGCTCCGCCGGCTCCGGCGAATTCAGCTTCGCCGCCAGCGCGCGGAAATTATTCCACAGGCCGACGATCTTCGACGGCGCGCAGGGCGCCAGAAGCGCGACATCGGCCAGCGCGTGCCGAACGCCCGTCGCGGCGTTGTCGCCGAACATCTCGCCGTCATGCACAGTGATTGCGTTTTGCGCCAGCGTGCCGAAGCCCGTGCCGCCGTCGCGGCGAAAGCGCACCCAGTGCGTCATTGGCAGTTCCTCGAAAATGACGGGTGGCGCACGCTCAATACAATCCCGCGACCTTGGCGCGCTGGATCACCAGGCCGAGCACGGCGTCGATCGCCGGCGTCGGAATCCGGGTCAGCCGGCCCATCTCCTGCACCACGGTGACCAGCGGGTCGATTTCCATCGGCCGGCCGCGCTCCAGGTCCTGCAGCATCGAGGTCTTGTGCGCGCCGACCTTGCGCGCGCCTTCGATGCGGCGCTCGACATCGACGCGGAATTTCACGCCGAAGGTCTCGGCGATCGCCTGGGTCTCCAGCATCATCGCCTTCGACAGCGCGCGCGTGGCGGGGTCCGAGCAGATCACCTCGAGCGTCGCATGGGTCAGCGCGCTGATCGGGTTGAAGCAGACATTGCCCCAAAGCTTCAGCCAGATCTCGTCGCGGATGCGGTCCAGCACCGGCGCCTGCAGCCCTGCGGCGACGAACAGCGCGGCGAGCTTCTCGACATCGGCGGTGGTCTCGCCGGACGGCTCGCCCAGCGGAAATTTGTCGCCATAGACGTGGCGGATCACGCCCGGCGCTTCGATCTCGGTCGCGGGATACACGATGCAGCCGATCGCGCGCTGCGGGCCGAGCTCGCGCCATTGCCTGCCGCCGGGATCGACGCTTTCCAGCGCCGAGCCTTCGAGCGCGTTGCCGTGCTTGTAGAAGTACCAATAGGGGATGCCGTTCACCGCGGTGACGATGCGGGTATGGTCGCCGAGCAGCGGCTGCATCTGCGCGATCACGCCGGTGATCGAATGCGCCTTGAGGCAGATGATGACGACGTCCTGTACGCCGAGATCGGCGGGCTTGTCGGTGCAGCGCGGCCGCACCACGCGCTCCTCGCCGCCGATCAGCAGCTTCAGCCCGTTGGACTGCATCGCCGCCAGATGCGCGCCGCGCGCCACCAGGCCGACATCGGCACCGGCCTGCGCCAGTTGCACGCCGAGATAGCCGCCGATCGCGCCGGCGCCGTAAATACAGACTTTCATGGAACGGTCTTTCCTCAGGAAGCGCGGGCGCCGGCGATCACCGATCTGCGCCATGGTTTGAGCACGAGCAGCGCCAGCAATGACGCCAGGATGTTGGCGGCGGCCGCGATCATGAACACGCCGTCCCAATTGCCGGAGGATTGCTGCATGTAGTTGGCGAAGGGGACCAGCAAGGCCGCGGTGCCTTTTGCGGTATAAAGCAGCCCGGCATTGGTGGTCGCGAATTTGGCACCGAAAGTATCGGTGCAGGTCGAGGGAAACAGCGAATAGATCTCGCCCCAGGCGAAGAACACCGCGCCCGACAGCAGCACGAACCACACCGGATCGTGGCCATAGAGATAGAGCGCGTATATGCCGATGCCTTCGAGGCCGAAGGCGATGAACATGGTGTTCTCGCGGCCGATCATGTCGGACACCCAGCCGAAGAACGGCCGGGTCAGGCCGTTCAGGATGCGGTCGAAGGTGGCGGCGAACGTCACCGCGGTCATGGTCATCGCCATCAGGGTCACGGGCACGTTGTCGATCTTCCAGTCGGTCGCGATCGGCTTCAGGTTCGCGGTGATCATCAGGCCGCCCGCGCCGACGATGACGAACATGACGTACATCAGCCAGAACACCGGCTGGCCGATCACCTCCATCGGCCGATAATCCCGTCGCGTCTGGATCACGTTGGCGTTTCGGATCACGGCCGGCACCTGTCCGGGCTTCGGCGCAAACAAGAGGAAGGCGAGGACGACGATGACGAGCCCCTGGCCGAGGCCGAAATAGAGGAAGGTGGCCTGGAAACCGGATTCCCTGATCATCGCCTGGATCGGCGCGACCGTCAGCGCCGATCCCGCGCCGAATCCGGCAGCGGTGATGCCGGCCGCAAGGCCGCGTTTGTCGGGAAACCATTTCAGCGCGTTGCCGACGCAGGTGCCGTAGACGCCGCCCGCACCGATCCCCGCGATGATCATGCCCAGATAGTAGCCGTTCAGCGTGGTGGCCTCGGCGTTGATCGCCCAGCCGATCCCGCAAAGGATGCCGCCGATCAGCACCACGAGACGCGGTCCGTATCTGTCGACGAACCAGCCCTCGATCGGGACCAGCCAGGTCTCGAACAGAACGAACAGCGTGAACGCCCATTGGATCGAGGCGCGGTCCCAGCCGAATTTCTTCTGGATGTCGGGGACGAAAAAGGTCCAGCCATATTGGTAGTTCGCGATCATCACCATCGCGCCCACGCCGACGGCGAGTTGGGTCCAACGGTAGGCGTCGCTGACTCGCGCGGCGGCCGGCGTCGCCCCTTGTACGGTGTCGGTCATTGCTCCCCCCAACTTTTTTTCTTGGAACCTCCGCATGTTAGGCGCAGGTGCGGTCGATGGCGACGCGGCAAATAGCCCTGCGAGTCATCACTTCGTATAGGATGGCGCGCCCCGCAGGCTTGCAGGGCTATTCCGCCGCCACCTTGCGCGGCGGATCGAGCGCGCCGGAATCGTGGATTTCCGCGACCTGATGATCGCTGAAGCCCAGCACCTGGCGCAGGATTTCGTCGGTGTGCTCGCCGAGCAGCGGCGAGCGGGTCACCTCGGTCGGCGAGTCGGACATCTTGATCGGGTTGCCGACCGACAGATACTTGCCGCGCGCGGGGTGATCGACCTCGACCACCGTGCCGGTGGCGCGCAGCGACGGATCCTCGGCAAGCTCCTTCATCGACAGGATCGGCCCGCAGGGGATGTCGTCCCTGTTCAGAATCTCCATCGCCTCGAACTTGGTCTTGGTCATGGTCCACTGCTCGATGCGGGCGAAGATGTCGTTGAGGTGCTTCAGCCGCGCCGCCGGCTTGGCGAAATCCGGATGCGTCTTCCATCCCGGCTCGCCGATCACGTCGCAGATCTTTTCCCACACCGGCGCCTGTGTGATGAAGTAGATGTAGGCGTTGGGATCGGTCTCCCATCCCTTGCACTTCAGGATGCGGCCGGGCTGGCCGCCGCCGGAATCATTGCCGGCGCGCGGCACCGCCTCGCCGAACGCGATGCCTTCGCCGAACTGGCTGTACTCTTTGAGCGGGCCGTGCGCCAGCCGCTGCTGATCGCGCAGCTTGACGCGCGACAGGTTGAGCACGCCGTCCTGCATCGCGGCGGTGACGCGCTGGCCGCGGCCGGTGACGGTGCGCTGGTAGAGCGCGGTGACGATGCCGAGCGCCAGATGCAAGCCGGTGCCGCTGTCGCCGATCTGCGCGCCGGTGACCAGCGGCAGGCCGTCGCGAAAGCCGGTGGTGGAGGCCGCGCCGCCGGTGCATTGCGCGACGTTCTCATAGACCTTGCAGTCCTCGTAGGGACCGGGACCGAAGCCTTTGATCGACGCGACGATCATCTTCGGATTGATGGCGTTGATCTTCTCCCAGGGAAATCCCATGCGGTCGAGCACGCCGGGGCCGAAATTTTCCACCAGCACGTCGCAGGATTTGATCAGCGCGGTGAGCACGTCCTTGCCCTTCGGGTTCTTGGTGTCGAGCGTGATCGAGCGCTTGTTGTGGTTCAGCATGGTGAAGTACAGGCTGTCGGCGTTCGGCACGTCCTGCAATTGCCCGCGGGTGATGTCGCCGACGCCGGGACGCTCCACCTTGATCACGTCGGCGCCGAACCACGCCAGCAATTGCGTGCAGGTCGGCCCCGACTGGACGTGGGTGAAATCGAGAATGCGGACGCCTTGCAGCGCTTTGGTCATCATTATCTCTCCGATTGTTGCCGTCATGCCCGCGAAAGCGGGAAATGACGCCGGCGTCGTTGTCTACTTCTTCTTCAGCATGCTTTGCGGGTTGAGGTTGCCGATCCGGCCGCTTTCGCTGCCGGCGGCGGGATCGATCACCGCATTGATCAATGTCGGCCTGCCCGAATCCATCGCGGCCTCGACCGCGCGTTTGAGATCGTCCGGCGTGGTCGCATTGACGCCGCTGCCGCCGAACGCCTCCATCATCCTGTCGTAGCGCGCTCCCTTGACGAACACGGTCGGCGCCACGTCGGCGCCGCCGCTCGGATTGACGTCGGTGCCGCGATAGATGCCGTCATTGTTGAAGACCACGATACAGACCGGCAGATGATAGCGGCAGATGGTCTCGACCTCCATGCCGGAGAAGCCGAACGCGCTGTCGCCTTCGATCGCGAGCACCGGCTTGCCGGTCTCGATGGCGGCAGCGATCGCAAAGCCCATGCCGATGCCCATCACGCCCCAGGTGCCGACGTCGAGGCGCTTGCGCGGCTGGTACATGTCGATCACGCCGCGCGCCAGGTCCAGCGTGTTGGCGCCCTCATTGACCAGGATCGCGTCGGGGCGTTGCCTGATGACGCCGCGCAGCGCGCCGAGCGCGCCGTGATGATCCATCGGCGTGTTGTTGTTCATCAGCCGCGGCGCCATCTTCGCGATATTGTCGTCGCGCCTGTTCGCGACCGCGCTGATCCAGTCGGCCGGCGCGACAGGCCAGTCGTCACCCATCGCGGCAAGCAGCGCGGACACGCACGAGCCGATATCGCCCACGACCGGCGCCGCGATTCCGACGTTGGAGTCCATCTCGCGCGGCTCGATGTCGATCTGGATGAATTTCTTCGGCGCGTCGCCCCAGCTCTTGCCCTTGCCGTGCGACAGCAGCCAGTTCAGCCGCGCGCCGATCATCAGCACGACGTCGGCGTCCTTCAGCACCGTCGAGCGCGCCGCGCCCGCGCATTGCGGATGGGTGTCGGGCAACAGCCCCTTGGCCATGCTCATCGGCAGGAACGGGATCCCGCTGGCCTCGACCAGCGCGCGGATCGCGTCGTCAGCCTGCGCGTAGGCCGCGCCCTTGCCGAGAATGATCAGCGGCCGCCTTGCGCTTCTGAGCACGTCGAGCGCGCGCGTCACCGCGTCGGGCGAGGGGATCTGCGCCGGCGCCGCGTCGATCACCCTGACCAGCGATTTGCGGCCGGCTTGCGCATCCATCACCTGGGAGAACAGTTTCGCGGGAAGGTCGAGATAGACCCCGCCCGGGCGTCCCGACACCGCGGCGCGGATGGCGCGGGCAAGCCCGATGCCGATGTCGCGCGCGTGCAGCACGCGGAACGCCGCCTTGCACAGCGGCCGCGCGATCGCGAGCTGGTCCATTTCCTCGTAGTCGCCCTGCTGCAGATCGACGATCTCGCGCTCGGACGAGCCGGAGATCAGGATCATCGGAAAGCAGTTCGTGGTTGCGTTGGCGAGCGCGGTAAGGCCGTTGAGAAATCCGGGCGCCGACACCGTCAGGCAGATGCCGGGTCTCTTGGTGAGGAAGCCCGCGATCGCCGCGGCGTGGCCGGCGTTCTGCTCGTGGCGAAACGAGATCACGCGGAGGCCTGCGGCCTGCGCCATGCGGCCGAAATCGGTGATCGGAATTCCGGGCACGCCGTAGATCGTGGTCAGCCCGTTGAGCTTGAGCGCGTCGATCATCAGATGGAAGCCGTCGGTCTGTTCGGGCTCGGCTTCGATCATCGTCGCGGCAATGCTCTGGGCGGCTGCGGACATGGCTTCGACTCCCACGGTCGCTTTTCTTGATCGGACGCGTTCCGCGCCGCCGGCCGGCCGGTCAGGTGAACAGCTCCTGGCCGTGCGCCTCGACATAGGCGGCAAGGCCAAGCGTATGGTCGCGCGCGCGCTTTTCGGCAAGCTCGGTATCGCGCGCCTCCAGCGCCTCGATGATCGCCAGATGCTCGGGCAGCGAAACCGCGGTGCGGTCGGTGCGGCCGATGGTCAACTGCCGGTAGCCGCGCACATGCAGCAGGATATCGTTGGTCATGTCGACCAGCACGGGGGATTCGCTCAGCGAGATCAGCGCCTGGTGGAAGGCGATGTTGGCCCTGGAATATTCCTCGACGTGATCCTGCGGCAGCCGGTCGGGTCCGAATTCCCTGAAGAAATCGCGCAGCGCCGAAATGTCCTTCTTGCGCGCGGCGGTGGTGATCAGCCGCGCCGCCATGCTCTCCAGCGCGGCCCAGGCGCGGATCATGTCGACGATCTCGAGCTTGGTGCGGCGGACCACGACGATGCCGCGGCGCGGCACGGTCTTGACGAAACCATCCTGCTCCAGCATGGCGATGGCTTCGCGGATCGGCGTGCGGCTGACGCCGAGCCGTTCGGAGAGCGCGCGCTCGTCCAGCATCACCTGCTCGGGCGTGGCGTAGATATCCATCTTGAGAATGGCGTCCTTCAAGGCGTCATAGGCCTTGGTCTTGAAGCTGGTCTCGGGCGCGATCCGCATGATCGCGATATCTGCCTCAGCCATCGTCGCCGGCGCCCTGATTGTCGTCCGAACGCGCATCGTAGCATATCCGCCGCGACGAGCTACGGCAGCGTTCGACGCGGCTGCTTTTGGCATGCCAAATGCCAAAGTGTCAATGACATGAAAATGCCCCGCTGCTATCAAGACGGCTCCTTGACAATCCAAATTGTGGCATACCAAATGCCAAAATTAAGAGGCTGGGGGCAGAGTCGCTCCGCAAGCTCGGGGACGCCGATGTCGGATGGCAAGGATGGGGTGCGTAAAATTCTTCATCAGGCGAAGACCGAGGGCCGTACCAGCCTTACCGCGCCCGAAGGCAAGTTGGTCTGCGACGCCTACGCCATCCCGGTGCCCAAGGAAGCCGTGGCCCATTCCGCCGCGGCGGCCGCGACCATCGCCAGCGGCATGGGGTTTCCGGTGGTGATGAAGATCGTCTCGCCGGACATCCTGCACAAGACGGAGGCCGGCGGCGTGATGGTCGGTATCGAGACCGCCGAGGACGCCGAGAAAAACTACGCGACGATTCTGGAGAACGTCAGGACATACAAAGCGGACGCGAGGATCGAGGGCGTGCAGGTGCAGCAGATGCTGCCGGGCGGCCAGGAAGTGATCGTTGGCGCGGTGACCGACGGCTCGTTCGGCAAGCTGGTGGCGTTCGGACTAGGCGGCGTGCTGGTCGAGGTGCTCAAGGACATCACCTTCCGCATGGCGCCGGCCACGAAGCAGGACGCGCTGTCGATGCTCGACGGCATCCAGGCGCATGACATGCTCAAGGGCGTGCGCGGCGGCGATCCCGCCGACCGCGATGCGATCGCCGACATCATCGTCAACGTCTCCCGGCTGATCACCGACTTCCCCGAAATTTCGGAAATGGATCTCAACCCGGTGTTCGTCACCAAGGCCGGCGCGAGCGCCGCCGACGTGCGCATCGTGGTCGACTTTTCGCCGAAGCCGCCGCGGCCGCGCCCGGACCATGACGACATCGTCCGCCAGATGAACCGCATGATGAAGCCGACAGCGGTCGCCGTGATCGGCGCCTCGGCGGAAGCCGGCAAGATCGGCAATTCGGTGATGAAGAACCTGATCAATGGCGGCTATCAGGGCGCGATCTATCCGATCCATCCCAAGGCCGAAGAGATTCTCGGCAAGAAGGTCTATAAATCGGTCAAGGATATTCCGGGCGACGTCGACATCGCGGTATTCGCAATTCCGGCGAGCCTCGTTGCGGGCGCGCTCACCGAATGCGGCGAGAAGAAAGTGGTCGGCGCGATCCTGATCCCGTCCGGCTACGCCGAAACCGGCAACATCAAGGGGCAGGAGGAGATCCAGGCGATCGGCCGGAAATACGGCATTCGCCTGATGGGCCCCAACATCTACGGCTTCTACTACACCCACGCCAATCTGTGCGCGACGTTCTGCACCGCCTACGACGTCAAGGGCAAGGCGGCGCTATCGTCGCAATCCGGCGGCATCGGCATGGCGATCATCGGCTTCTCGCGCTCGGCGAAGATGGGCGTGTCCGCGATCGTCGGGCTCGGCAACAAGTCCGATATCGACGAGGACGATCTCTTGGCCTTCTTCGAGCAGGACGACAACACCGAGATCATCGCGCAGCATTGCGAAGACCTGAAAGACGGCCGCGCCTTCGCCGAAGTGGCGAAGCGCGTCTCGAAGAAGAAGCCGATCGTGGTGCTGAAGGCCGGCCGCACCTCGGCCGGCGCCAGGGCGGCGGCGTCGCACCCCGGCGCGCTCGCCGGCAACGACAAGATCTACGAGGACGTGTTCAACCAGTCCGGCGTGATCCGCGCCCGCTCGCTGCGGGACATGCTGGAATTCGCGCGCGGCATTCCGGTGCTGCCGACGCCGAAGGGCGAAAACGTGGTGATCATCACCGGCGCCGGCGGCTCCGGCGTGCTGCTGTCGGACGCCTGCATCGACAACAAGCTGTCCTTGATGACGATCCCGCCCGATCTCGACGCGGCGTTCCGCAAATTCATCCCGCCGTTCGGCGCCGCCGGCAACCCGGTCGACATCACCGGCGGCGAACCGCCGGTCACTTACGTCAACACCGTGAAGCTCGGACTCGAAGACCCGCGCATCCACGCGCTGATCCTCGGCTATTGGCACACCATCGTCACCCCGCCGATGGTGTTCGCGCGCAACATGGTCGAGATCACGAACGCGATGAAGGCCAAGGGCATCGAGAAGCCGATCGTGGCCTCGCTCGCCGGCGACGTCGAGGTCGAGGACGCCGCCGACTATCTCTACCAGAACGGCATCGTCGCCTACGCGTATTCGACCGAGATGCCGGTGCAGGTGCTCGGCGCCAAGTACAAATGGGCCCGCGGCGCGGGGTTGCTGTAAGGCGGCCTGCGCGTCGTTGCGCTTCGGCAAGGCCTGGCGGGCATGCGGCCCGCGCTTTTGCCGGAGCAAGATCTGGTCGGAAGGCCGGTGCTCGCTTTTCCGGGTCGTGCGTTAATCGCCTTTCGCGCGATACAGCAATACTTCGTTTGCGTGGATGATCGCGGCCGCCATGTCGTCCATCGACAGTCGCTTCGACATCGCCTGATGACGGATGCTTTCATAGGCGTCCGCTTCGTTCAAACCCTGACCGTCCATCAGGATCACCTTCGCCTTCTGGATCTTCTGAATTCCCGCGAGCTTGCGTTCCAGTTTGCGCACGCGTTTGTCGGCATCCCTTCGCTCCAGCCAAAGGCTGCGCGCGATGGCCAGATTCGTGAGCAGTCCGAAGGGACGGATGGGCCGTTCGATCACGGCCACGGCGCCCGCTTCGAGCACGAGTTGAAGCGTCGAGGGGTCTTCGTAGCTGACCACCGCGATCAATGTCGGCCTGTGGCCCGCGTCCGACTTCAGCAATTGCTGGATTTGCACGCGCGCGTCATGTTCAATCGCCAGCAGCACGATGTCGGCATCCTCGGCCCAACTATTCGGAACCGGCCACTGGATTTCGACCGTGCATCCGATGCGGCGAAGATGCTCCACGAGCTTCGTGCGTTCGGTGTCCGGCGGGTGCACGACATGGACCCGCAAACCCCGCAAATCACGAAGAATTTGGATAGCCACTTCCATTTTCTCCGTTACGGAACGCCTATGAGTGGAGCAACGGCAGTTCGTCCAGCGACCAATCGTCCAGACTCTGGACGACACAATAGGGGTCCGGCTTGACGCGCGCGCCGGGATTCCAGACCCCCTGAAATCGCCCGTTGTGGTCGAGACGCGCGATACGCGGCCAAAGGTAAGTGTGGTTGTTGTCCGGGTCGATCCGCACCCGTCCCTGCGGGGCGTCGAATTCGGAATCGCGCAAGTTCGAAAGCACCTGCTCGGGATCGTCGGAGCCGCATTTCGCGACCGCCCGCATCGCCATGTAAAGCTGGAAGTAGGAGGCTTCGGCGCCCGCCGGAACCGGCGCGTCGGCGCCGTATCGTTGCTTGAAACTGCTGACGAAGCGGCGGGCGGTGGGCGACGAAAGAGTCTCGAAAAACGGCGCGGCGGTGATGTGGCCTTCCGCCGCTTCCGCCCCCATTTCGGCGACTTCGGCTTCACTGGTCGTGAGGCTCGCGATCGGCATCCGCGTGGGGTCGAAGCCCGCTGCACGATAGGCGCCGTAGAGTTCCGCCGTGCCGCTTCCCACCACCGTCGAGAAGATCACGTCGGGCGACGTCTTCCTGATCCTGCCGATGACCCGCTCGAAGTCTTCCCGCGTCGGATAAAGCGGTACGTAGATTTCGTCGAGAACGGTGCCCTTGCCCTGGCCGACGAAGTCACGCATGACGCGGTTCGATTCATACGGATAGATGTAGTTCGATCCTACGAAAAGAAAGCGGTTGCCGTAGTTCGACAGCAGGAACCTCGCGAGTTGCAATGAATTCTGGTTGGGGGCCGCGCCGGTGTAGACACAGTGGCGGGAATATTCGAATCCCTCGTAGAGCGTCGGATAGAACAGCAGGCCTTGGTGCTCCTCGACCACCGGCAGCACGGCCTTGCGCGTGCTCGACATGTAACAGGCGAACAGAAGTTTGATCCGGTCGGCCCGAAACAGCCGCTCCGCGAACAGCCGGAACATCTTGGGGTCCGATGCCGGATCGTACATGACGGGTTCGATCGGCCGGCAGAGGACGCCGCCGGCTGCATTGATTTCCTCGATCGCCAGCAACGTGGCATTGAGCTGGGTACGCTCGATCACAGACGTCACGCCCGTCTGCGAAAACAGCACGCCGACGCGCCAAGGGCCCGAATTATCTTCTACCGACGTCATAATCAGCCATATCACTCCGCATCATGGGCGACGGTCTTCAAACCCGCTGGTCGGACCTTATTACCGAATCGACGAGAGGGGAAACATGAAGCGACTGTCGATGCGCGACATGACGGCCGCGGTCATCCACGCAAATGGACTATTGCTAGGCAGCGCAAAAAGTGATTAAGTTTTAGCGTGTCACGGGAGAGAATTCTTCTCTGACATTTGCCGAACCATCAATGTTGCTGGTTGGGCGCTGGCTGAGTAGCCCGAAGGATCCGCGAGGATCCGTCGGGCTTTTTTGTTTTTCCGGTCGTGACTCGCCGTCGGCGCCCTTTGCGTTCACGGGGCATCGATCTGACGTGGGAATCTTCTGAATCGAAACAGCGCGCTTCGGCGCGAACGGCTTGCCGTGTCTGGACAATGGGGAGTTAGAGTTATGGCGATCGATAGACGCAAGTTTCTCGGGAATGGACTGCTCGCGACGAGCACGGTGATCACCTCGCCGTGGGTATTCAGAACGGGTGCGCTCGCTGCCGGCGAGGTCAAAGTGGGCGTGCTGTTCTCGCTGACCGGAGGCCTCTCGATCATCGAGAAGTCGCTCCATGACGCCACGATGATGGCAATCAGCGAAATCAACGCCGCGGGAGGCGTCAAGGGCATGCAGATCATGGCGATCGCCGAGGACGGCGCGTCCGATCCGAAGACGTACAATGAAAAGGCGTCCAAGCTTGTCATTCAGGACAAGGTCCCGACGGTGTTCGGCTCTTATACCTCCGCCAGCCGCAAGGCGGTGCTGCCGGTATTCGAGAAGCGGAACAACCTCTATTTCTACCCGACCTATTACGAAGGCTTCGAATGCTCGAAGAACGTCGTCTATACCGGCGCCGTCCCCAACCAGCAGCTCTCGAACTTCATTCCGTGGATCATCAAGACGCTCGGCAAGAAGAAGTTCTTCATCGTCGGATCAAACTACATCTATCCGCGCGAAATGGCGAAGGTCTCGAAAATATTGATCGAGAAAAACGGCGGCGAGTGGATCGCCGACGAATATCTCGAGCTCGGGCATTCCGAATGGGGCTCGATGGTCAACAAGATCAAGAGCTCCGGCTGCGACGTCGTGTTATCCAACGTGGTCGGCGATTCCGTCGTCGCGTTCTATCGCGAATACAAGAATCAGGGTCTGACGCACGACAAGTTGCCGATCTGCGCGACGGTGACGTCCGAAATCGAAATCGCGGCAATGGGCCCGGAATACGCGGTGGGCAGCTACACCTCGTTCCCGTATTTTCAGGCGATCGACACCGACATCAACAAGGCGTTCGTCGAGCGTTACCGGAAGTTCGTCAAGGACCCGAAGGCGGTCACGCATCACGCGCTCGAATCCTCGTACTTCCAGGTTTTCCTGTGGAAGCAGGCGGTCGAGAAGGCCGCCGAACTGACGCCGACGGCGATCCGCGATGCGGTGGGCGGTCAAGAGTTCGATGCGCCGAACGGCCACGTGAAGGTCGACAAGGACAACTTGCACACTTATCTCACGCCGCGCATTGCTCAGTGGCAACCGGATGGCCAGGGCAAGATCATCGACGCTTACAAGGAGCCGACCATCCCGCTGCCGTACGTCGCCTACGGCGAAACCGAGAGCAATCTGTTCTGTACCGCCAAGGGTCTGGATTCGTCGAAGCTGAAGATCTGACGCGCCAAGGATTTGCCCGCCGCACGCCGGCGGCGGGCGAGGTGGAGCCTTCTCAAGGGAGCCTTCCGATGCTTGAGATTCTCTTCATCGGCTTAAGCCTCGGTTCGATCCTGTTGCTGGTCGCGCTCGGCCTCGCGATCACCTACGGCGCGATGGGCGTCATCAACATGGCGCACGGCGAAATGGTGATGGTCGGCGCCTACGTGACGGTGCTGTCCGGCATCTGGCTCGGCACCAACATCTTCGTGGCAATTCCGCTGGCGTTCATCGTCACCGCGGGGATCGGCCTGCTGATCGAGCGGGTCGTGGTGCGACGGCTCTATGGCCGCCTGCTCGACACGTTGCTCGCGACCTGGGGAATCGCGATCCTGATTCAACAGGCGGTGCGTCTCGAATTCGGCCTGTCGTTCGTCGGCATCCACATCCAAGGGCTGGGCCCCGGCCTGCAAAATGTGAGCGTCCCTGCTGCGTTGCAGGGCACTTTCATGCTCGGCAGCGTCGAGATCAACCGCTACCGCTCGTTCATCATCGTTGTGACCGCCATCGTCACCATCGCGACGTGGCTCATCATGTACCGGACGTCCATCGGCACGCAAGTGCGGTCGATCATCCGCAACCCGAAGATGGCGGCGGCCTGCGGCATCGACGTCGACCGCATCAACGCCTGGACCTTCGCATTCGGCTCGGGCCTTGCAGGTATCGCCGGCGTGATGATGTCGGGATTCAAGACGGTGTTCCCCGACATGGGTACGTCGATGGTCGTCGACGGGTTCATGGTCGTCGTCATGGGCGGCGTTGGCAGCCTGATGGGATCGGTCTTCTCGGCCGGGATTCTCGGCGAGATCAACGGCATCGTCGCAGCCGGCACCAACGACATCGTCGCACGCGCCATCGTGTTCGCCGTCGTGATCTCGATCATCATCTTCAAGCCCAAGGGACTGTTCTCCCTGAAAGGGCGCTGAAGGATGATGTCCAAGGCTCGCATCGAAGCCTTTTTTTATGCGGCATTCGTCGCAGCGATCCTGTGCGCGCCGCTTCTGCTCGATCCGTTCTGGCTCAACCGTATCGCCAAATATCTGGTGTACGGAATGCTCGGCGTCGCGGTCGCCATGTCGTGGGGATATGCCGGCATTCTCAATCTCGGTCAGGGTCTGTTCTTCGGCACGGGCGCATACATGCTGGCGATGTCGCTGAAGCTCGCCAGCCCGACGAGCCTGCAACAGGGGTCCGACAGGCCGGTACCCGATTTCATGCTCTGGAATGCCGAGCCCGGCGCGCCGACCCAGCTTTGCTGCATCAACAAGGCTTCGTTTCTTTGGCTGCCGTTCCAGAGCCAATGGTTCGGCGTGCTGATGGGGGTGCTGCTACCGGTCGTAATCGCAAGCGTCATCGGCACCATCGTGTTTCGCAAGCGCATTGCGGGTGTATTCGTCTCGATCATCACCCTGGCGCTGGTGTTGCTGGTCCGGCTTCTCGTTATCGACGCGCAGCCCATTACCAATGGCTTCAATGGCCTGACCGACCTCGGCTGGTTCAAGGTCGGCGGATTCGAGTTCGATCCTTACATCGTGCCGACATATTATCTGATCGCCTTCGCATTGGCCGCGGTCGTGATCGGCGCGCGCCTGCTCGTCACGACGCGCGCCGGCCTGATCCTCCAGGCCATACGCGACGATCAAAACCGAGCGCGCTATCTCGGCTTCGATGTTCCGCGCTACCAGACGTTTTTCTTCGCGGTATCCGCCGGCATCGCCGGATTGTCCGGCATGTTCTACGTCGTGGTGTCGGAATTCGCCTCGCCGACGTTCATGGATCTGTCGTTCTCGATCACCATGGTGGTCTGGGCCGCGGTCGGCGGGCGCTCCTCGATTCTCGGCGCGTGCATCGGCGCCATTCTGATCAACATGATCACGGCCACGGTCAGCGAGACCCAGGGTTTCGCCGAAGCCTGGAAGGCGATCATCGGCCTGATTTTCGTACTCGTGGTCCTGTATCTGCCGCGTGGCCTTGCCGGCCTCGCGCACGACGCTATCGACCGCGTGCTGATGAAGCTCAAGCCGGACCACGATCTGCGCGTCAGCGACGCATCACAGCCGGCGGAATGAGGATGTCGCAAGTCGCACTCACGATCGATGGGCTGGGCGTGTCCTTTGACGGCTTCAAGGCGGTCAACTGTGTCTCGCTGACGATCAATGACGGCGAATTGCGCGTGCTGCTCGGCGCCAACGGCGCCGGCAAGACCACGTTGATGGACCTCGTTTCCGGCAAGACCAAGTGCACCGAAGGCCGGGTCTTTCTGCACGACACCGAAATCACGAACTGGGAGGAACACAAGATCGCGCGGGCCGGGATCGGCCGCAAGTTCCAGATTCCGAGCGTCTTCAAGGACCTCACCGTCCGCCGCAATCTCGAAGTCGCCAGTTGCCGGAATCCGGGCGTGCTGGCCAACCTGCGCTTCGGTTTCGGAAAGGACGCCAGGGCCGACGTCGATCGCGTGCTCGAACTCGTCGGGCTCGCGGAGGAATCCAACCAGCTTGCCGCCTATCTCAGCCATGGCCAGACGCAGTGGCTCGAGCTCGGACTGCTGATCGTCCAAAATCCAAAGGTGATCCTGCTGGACGAACCGACCGCGGGCATGACTCAGGCCGAAACGCTGAAGACCTCTCAGATCGTCAACAGCCTCAAGGGCCACCACACCGTGGTCGTGGTCGAGCACGACATGGCGTTCGTGCGGGAAATTGCGGAGCGGATCACGGTGCTGCATCTCGGTCGGGTTCTGGCCGAAGGCAACGTCGCAGAGATCGAAACCAACCCGAAGGTTCGTGAGGCCTATCTGGGCTCGAAAGGGATCGGTTGATGCTCACGCTTGCCAACGTCAACAGCTTCTATGATCGCAGCCACATCCTGCATGATGTTTCGCTGGATATTCCGCTCGGCGAAATAACAGCGGTGCTGGGCCGAAATGGCACCGGCAAGACGACGCTGGTGAAGACGCTGATGGGACTGACCGATCGGATGAATGGAGATATTCGGCTCGGGGACGCCGATATCGGCAAGCAGCCGGCGTTCCGCCGCGCCCGCGCCGGTATCGCCTACGTTCCGCAGGGCCGCGAGATCATCCCGGACTTCACCGTCCGCGACAATATCCTGATGGGAGCGTTCGCGCGTTCCGACGGCAGGCACGAGATCCCGGCCCTGGTGCCGGAGCTGTTTCCCTATCTGATGGCGAATCTCGATCGACTCGGCGGTGTCCTGTCGGGCGGTCAGCAGCAGCAGCTTGCGATCGCCCGCGCCTTGGCAGCAAATCCGAAAATCATTCTGCTCGACGAACCGAACGAGGGAATCCAGCCCTCGATCGTTGAGGAGATCGAGACCATCATCATCAGGCTCAACCGGGAAATCGGCCTGACTGTCGTTCTCATCGAACAAAACGTCGCATTCGCGCGCCACGCGTCCCAACACTTCGCGATGATGGAGAAAGGCCGCGTGGTGGCGCGCGGTCCGATCGATCAACTCTCCGACGAGATGGTTCACCGCCATATGGCGGTCTGATCTCGCTCGTCGACAATCTGCCAAGGAGGCTACCATGCATCACGGTGATATCTCTTCGAGCAACGACACGGTCGGCGTCGCCGTCGTCAACTATAAAATGCCCCGCCTTCATACCAAGGCGGAAGTGTTGGCCAACGCCAGGAAGATTGCCGGCATGATCGTCGGAATGAAAAAAGGTCTTCCGGGGATGGATCTGGTGATCTTCCCGGAATATTCGACCCACGGCATCATGTACGACTCGAAAGAGATGTACGAAACCGCCTCCGTGATTCCGGGCGACGAAACCGAAATTTTCGCGGAAGCCTGCCGCGAGGCCAAGGTCTGGGGTGTATTTTCGCTGACCGGGGAGCGTCACGAGGAGCATCCCAAGAAGGCGCCGTACAATACCCTTATCCTGATGAACGATAAGGGCGAGGTGGTCCAAAAGTACCGCAAGATCATGCCGTGGGTGCCGATCGAAGGCTGGTATCCGGGCAACTGTACCTACGTGTCGGAGGGACCCAAAGGCCTCAAGGTTTCGCTGATCATCTGCGACGACGGCAACTATCCCGAGATATGGCGCGACTGCGCGATGAAAGGCGCGGAGCTGATCGTGCGCTGTCAGGGCTACATGTATCCGGCCAAGGATCAGCAGGTCGTCATGGCCAAGGCGATGGCCTGGGCCAACAACTGCTACGTCGCCGTCGCCAACGCGACCGGCTTCGACGGCGTCTATTCTTATTTTGGCCACTCGGCGATCATCGGCTTTGACGGGCGAACGCTCGGGGAGTGCGGCGAGGAAGATCACGGCATTCAATACGCCCAGCTTTCGAAGATGCTGATCCGCGATGCACGCCGGACCGGACAGTCCGAAAATCATCTCTTCAAGCTAGTGCACCGCGGCTATACCGGAATGATCAACTCCGGCGAAGGCGACCGCGGCGTCGCGGCATGTCCCTTCGATTTTTATTCCAAGTGGATCGCGGACCCCGAAGGAACCCGCGACATGGTGGAAGCCTTTACGCGCACCACAGTGGGGACGGAGGAAGCACCGATCGAGGGAATTCCGAACAAGGTCGCGGCTCATCGCTAGGGCATGATCAGGAACGTGGGTATCTTGTTTTCGGAAAAGATCATGCCCGAACGGATCATTAAGCGACGAGTCCGATTCAGCGAAGCTGGATCGGACTCGTGCCCGAGACGTCGAGCGCCGCGCTCTTGCCTGCGCTTCCTTGGCCTAACAAGCCTGTGATGCGGATGGAAAGGTTCGGCAAGCCGGGCGGCCGGGCGGCGATCGTTTTGTCGCGACGCGTCGGAACGAGCATTCTCGACGAAGTCGGTAACGGCGCTAACGCCGCGCCAGCCTGAAGTAGAGTTCGGACAGGCGGTCCGGCAGATCTTCGATGCGGTGAACCATCATGGTGTTGCCGCGTCCGAAGATTCGGGAGGCCGCCTGAATACCCGGCCTGCCGAGGACGACGCCGTAGGCGTCGATGCCGGCGCCGTGCAGTCCGATCGCCGCGCGGCGCGCGTCTTCGACGAGGTCCAGCGGATCCGAGACGTCGATATCGGACGGCTCTCCATCGGTCAGCACGATGACGAGCTTGCGGCCGGATTTCGCCTGACCGATCGCGTGGCCGGCGTGACGAAGCGCGGCGCCGAGCCGCGTCGAAAGGCCCGATCTCAGGCCGGCGAGACGCGCCATGCATGCGGAATCATAAAGCTCGTCGAAGGATTTGACGGTCGTCATCCTGATGTCTTCGCGTCCGTCCGATGCAAATGCCAGCAGGCTGAAGGGATCGCCGAGCCGGTCCATGGCCTCCGCCAGCACTGCGACCGCCAACCGCTCGACGTCGAGAATGCTGAGACCCGACTTCAACTGATCCCGCGTCGATTCCGATATGTCGATCAGCAGCAATGCCGCGAGGTCACGATGGACCGACGTCGACGAGCGGAACACGCGGGGATCGGGCTCGCGGCCGGTCCGCAGTGCAATTTCGGCGTCAAGGATGGCGTCGATATCGAGATCGTGCCCTTCGTGCTGGCGGTTGAGGCGGATGGTCCGGCCGATTCGCACGCCTCGCACCAGCCTTCCGATTCGGCTGCGCAGGACGTCCGCCTGGTCGAGCGCTTGCCCGATCGAGCGCGGGTCGCCGGCACGCGCGGGAATTTCGCGGACCACGGTCCACTCCGCACGCTCAATGCCCTGTCCACGGTCCCATTCCGGATATTTTGCGACCACCACACCGCGATCGTCCGGCGCGACCGGACGCCCGTGTCCGGTCGAGCCATCCGGTTCGTCCGGCTCGCCACTGGCGGCATCGGGCTGCTCCTTCCGCTCCATCCGGACTGCGTCGATCGGAAGCTCCATGATGTCTTCCGATTGCGGTGCATCGTCTGCGAAATCCCACAGGCCCATCCCGTCGTCGCGATAGACCGGCTCGACGACATAGGTCTTGGCGTTGAATTGCACGCGCATCTGGCCGAGATCGTTGCCGAGCAGCATTCCGATCTCGCGGCTGATCCGGGGGTCGTCGATGCGCGACGCGCTCGCTGCGAACATCGCGCGCCCCTTGGCAACAAAACTGTCCTCATCGACGTAACACGGATCGAACAAGGCGCGCGCCAGCCGCGCCAGAAGCACGGGGGCGGTGACAACGCCGGTCGGGCCGGCAATATGAAAGCTCGCCCAAAGCCGTCGCAGGCCCGGCAATCGGCGCATGGCCAGTGTCTCGATGCGCGCATCCTCGATCAGGCTTACGAGCGCGATCTGAAGGGGCTTTAATGTCCCGACTGGAAACAGCCCCCGACCCAGCATCAGGTGCGCCTGCGCATGCGCGGCGGCTGCGCGAAACAACACGCCTGCGGCTTCGCCCCGGACGCCGCGGTAAAACTCCGGCAGCCGGATCAAGGGACCCGCGATCGACGCCCGCCGCTGCGGTGCCTGACTGTTGTCGGTCGGAAAGGAGCGCAGCAGCGGTGGATGGCCCCACAGCGCGGTGACAAAGGCCTTCAGCCCGGTCTCTGCCTCCTGAAACGTCAAGCCGCCGGGATCGCGGGCGATCATGCGGCGCGCGAACTCGTGCCGGAGAGAAAAAAACGCGAGCCGTTGCGTCTTGTTGCCGGAAGCGAGCTTCATTCCCGCCGCCACGAAGCCTTCAAAGGCGTCGATGGTGCCGGGTGTGAGAATCTCGCCGATGTTGCGCGCAACGGCGCCGACCGACTCCGGTGCGTGGCGGGCGAGACCGTCCATGGTCTGCCGCCACCTTGCCAAGGCAGGACCCCGGCCAAGGACCCGCGTTGCAACCGCCAGCGCCTGCAATGCGGCGGTCGCCGCCTGCGCGCCGGCATGGCGGCAGATATCGGCGGCCATCTGGCCGGCCGCAAGCAGCGGGGCGATCTCCTGCCTGACGACGTCGTCCTTGCTGGCATTCCAATAGGCCATCAGGCAGCTACGCCCGGCATTGACATGCGCGAGTTCGAGCACGACGCCGGCCCAGGCTTCGAGCTCGGCGGCATCGAAACGATGCGAGAGGTGATCCCATGTGGCACGAAAGACCGGCCGCAACGTATCGCGATGGCTCATCAACTGATGAAGCCGGCGCGTCGCACTGTCTTCCTCGTCGGGAGGTATCAGATGCAAGGTCGCCGGCTGCTTGGCTGAGTTCACGGCAGACAGGCCTGAACGGCGTCGCTGAGGGCTTTGCGAATATCCGGATCGTCGGTGATCGGCAGAATGATGCTGGACCGAACGGCCGCTTCGAGTGACAGCCCGGCGCGCATCATACGACCGGCGTGGATCAGCATGCGCGTGGAGGCGCCTTCGTCGAGACCGTTTCCTTGCAGGTTGCGCGAACGCTGTGCGATTGCGACCAGGATTTCCGCAAGCGCGTCGTCGGTGCCGCCCTCGCGTATGATGATCGCGGCCTCGGCGGACGGCGGCGGATAGCTGAAGTCGATGGCGACAAACCGTTGCTTGGTGGACTCCTTGAGGTCCTTGACCGCGCTTTGATAGCCAGGGTTGTACGAAATCGTGAGTTGGAAGTCCGAATGCGCCGCGATGATTTCGTTGTGCTTCTCCAGCGGCAGGATGCGCCGCGCGTCGGTGAGCGGATGGATGACGACCGTCGTATCCTGCCGCGCTTCGACGACCTCATCGAGATAGCAGATCGCGCCGAGACGCACCGCCAGCGTCAGCGGACCGTCGTGCCACACGGTGCCGGCGGGCTCGAGCAGGTACCGCCCGGCAAGATCGGCGGCGGTCATATCCTCATGAGCGGCAACGGTGATCAGCGGCTTGCCGAGCCGCCATGCCATGTGTTCGATGAAGCGTGTCTTGCCGCAGCCGGTCGGTCCCTTCAGCATGACCGGGAGGCGCTCGGCATAAGCCGCCTGAAAGGTCGCAATCTCGTCGGCGAGCGGCTGATAATAAGGCTCGGCAGCGATCCGGTAGGAATCGAGATCCATCAAAAATCCTCCGCGCAGACGAAGGACCAATGATCTCGAAGCCGAGCGCCATTGTCCCTTCGCGAATGGGAATGGCAGCCTTTGCCGGGGACACGCTGCGGCATCGAAGCGTGTGACTAAGGCGATCCGAAACGCCTCGGAACGGATTAGAACGCGAAAACGCCGGCCATACAAGGTACCTCGAGCGCGCACAGACCTCGGCGGCGCGGCCCGCTCAAGACCGCCTCGCGCAAGACCGCAGGCAACTGTAGGGCGGGATGGCCGTTCGATATCGTCGCCCGCGGGCCCGCCTTCGTCGTCAAGGCCGCCGCGTTGAGTGTCATTTCCCCCCAGGCCTATGACCAATCGGGAGCAGACTGTCGGCGAACTTCGCGCGCCAGAGACCCCACAGGCCCTGCGGCATGATAAGAACAATGGCGATAGATAGCGTGCCCAGCAGAATCAAATACCATGTGCCGAAATTCGCGAGATATTCCCTCAACAAGAAGAACACGATGGTCCCCACGATCGGCCCTTCGAGAGTGCCGACGCCGCCGATCACGGCGGCAAAAATAATGTAGATGGTCCAGTCGGTGATGCTGAACGACGCGGTCGGCGCAATGCGCAGTTTTTGCAACGTTACCAGAACGCCGACGAAACCCAGGATGGGCGCCGTCCAGAGAAAACAGGCGGCGCGCGAAAAGGTGAGGTCGACGCCGGCCGAACCGGCGGCCTCCTCATTGTCGCGCATCGCGGTGAGGCCGAGTCCGAAGCGGGAACGCAGCAACAGCCAGGTTGCGCCGAAACTTGTCAAAGCAAGCAAAAACGCCATGATATAGAAATGGGTCATTCGCGCGCCGGCGTTGGCGCCGAATTCCTTGACGACGGGAATGGGAAGGCTGGTCCCGGAACCAAAGCCGAACCCCGGCAATTTGCCTGCCGCCAACATCAGCACTTCGGCGACGACCCAGGTGCCGACAGCCAGATAGGCCGCACGCAATCGAAACACGATCGCGACGCACGGGATCGCGAGCAGGAGCGTGATCAGCATGGCTAGCGCAATCGCGGCGAAGGCGTTGATCCCGGCGAGCACCGTCAGCCCGTAGAACGCATAGGCGCCGACGCCGACAAACGCATGCTGGCCGACCGATACGATATCCGCGAACCCCGCCAACAAGTTCCAAACCAGGACCAGCACGAGCACGGTGAAGAATTCCGTCAACAAGGTCATCTGACTGGAATTGAAAATCCACGGTCCCGCGGCGCAAAGCATGATCGCCCACGCCAGCGAGACCCGTGCAGCCAGCACGACGGCTTTCGAGGCGGACACGGTCATCGACTCAACCTTTTGCGAAAAGTCCCTGCGGACGCAGGACGAGCAGGACAAGGAACACGAGGTGCTGTGCCAGGGTTTGCCATGCAGCATCGAAGTGCGAACCGATCGTCTGGGCGACCCCCAGGATCATGCCGCCGACCAGCGTGCCCCAAAGGCTGCCCAATCCCCCGAGCACGACCGCCTCGAACGCGGTGAGCAGGCGGCTCGGTCCGATCGAAGGATCGAAGTTGCTGGAGATCGACATCGCGCACGCCGCGACCGTGACCGTCAGCCCGACGATGCCCATCGCGATGGCATATACCGGGGCGGTTGGGAGGCCGATCAATTCGGCGGCGTCGGGATCGTCGGCGACCGCGCGAATACGCGCACCGATCGACGACCGGTACAGAAAGGCATCGAGAAAGGCGATGACCAATACGGCGGTGAGGCACACGGCCAATGGAAACACCCCGATATTGATCCGGTCGCCGATGCTGAACGCGGCGACTTCCAGCGCGCCGCCGAACAGTTTGCGGGTGTCAGGGCCGTAGACTTCCAGCAGACCGTTTTGAATGATGATGGCGAGACCGAAAGTGACGAGGATGACCGGCAGGATGCCTTTGCCGACGATCCGCTGCAGGAGGAAGCGCTGCAGCGCATAGCCGCCACCGAAAGCAAGCGGCAAAACCAGAAGTGCTGCGACAAACGGCGATATGCCCAGCCATTGCGACATCGACATCAGCAGAAAGGATGCGAGCACGATCAGGTCGCCATGCGCGATATTGATGAAGCGCATGACCCCGACCGCGAGCGATAAGCCGACCGCGAAGAGCGCGTAGAGCCCGCCCACCAACACGCCTTGCAGAACGAGGTTGCCAAGGTCGAGGACCATCGCGGCTCACACCCCAAAATAATGTTGCATGACGGTCTCCCGATTGGTGTCGGCAGGACGGCCCGTGAGCGAAACAGCGCCTTCGAGAAAACAATAGAAGCGGTCGGCGACCGCGAGCGATCTGCTAACGTCCTGTTCGACGATTACGATTCCGATCCCCCGCTGTCTGATAGCCAGCAGCGTCTCGTAGAGCTGGCTGATGATAACGGGAGCCAATCCGAGGCTGATTTCGTCGCATAGCAATAATGACGGATTTGTCAGCAGCGCGCGCCCGAGCGCCACGATCTGCTGTTGCCCGCCCGACAACGCGCGTGCCTTGCGGTCCTTCAGTTCCGCCAGCGATGGAAACCATTTGAGAATCTGCGCCATGTCGATGGCTCCCTTGCGGCCCAACTCCCAACCGATATTGAGATTTTCCAGTACGCTGAGCGACGGGAACAGGCGGCGACCCTCCGGCACCAGCGCGACGCCCTGCCGGACGATGTTCGACGTGGGCAGTTCGCGTAAATCCATTCCGCGCAAACGAATGGCGCCGGACCTGATATGCGCCTGCCCCACGATGGCCTTCATCAGCGACGATTTACCGGCGCCATTGGCGCCGATGATCGATACGACCTCGCCTTCGTCGACACGCAGGTCTACTTCCCGCACCGCGCGAAGCTGGTCATAGAAGACGCTGAGCTTTTCGGTCTCCAGCAGCGGGACGTCGGTCATGGGCCGTCCTCAGGCACCGAGATAAATTTCTTTGACGCGCGGATCGCTCAAGATCGCCTCTGGCGTGCCCTGCGCGATGATCCGTCCGCCGTAGAGCACCGCTAGACGCGTCGCCAGACGCTTCAGCGCGTGCAGAACGTGCTCTACCCAGACGATGGTGACGCCGCGCGCGTGGACTTGCGCCAGAATGGAGAGGAGCGCGTCGCACTCGCCTTCGGTCAGACCTCCGGCGATTTCGTCCAACAGCAGGAGAGCCGGGCGGCTCGCGATTGCCCGCGCCAGTTCGAGTCGCTTGAGATCGAGCAGCGACAGCGAGCCGGCCGGCGACGCGATTGAACCGGCGAGCCCGGTCAGCTCCAGTGTATCGAGGGTTGCTTCTCGCGCCGATCGTATCGACAGTCCGGCCCCGTGTACCGCGCCCACTAGCACGTTCTCGTAGACGCTCATATGGGCGAACGGCTTCGGAATCTGATAGGTCCGACCGACGCCGAGGCGGCGACGCTTCCAGACCTTCATGCGACTGATGTCGCGGGCCTGATACGTGATGGAGCCGGCATCCGGCGAAAGGACCCCGGCAACGAGATTGAACAGCGTGCTCTTGCCGGCGCCGTTCGGGCCCAGCAGCCCGACGATCTCGCCGCCGGCGACGGCGAGATCGAGTTTCTCTATCACCCTGACGCCGCCGAAACTTCGCGACAGGCCGTGAACTTCGAGTATCGGCGACGTCGCCGATGGGGCTGTCGCTTGTGTCATCCGACCGGCGACACTTTGCCCGCCGTCGGAATATCCTTCGCCGTCGCGTTGTCGACGTTGACGAGGTCCAGGGGAAACTTCTTGCCCTTTTGCCATTGCCCGATCACCAGCGGCGTGCGGCAGACGTTCGGGAACGGCCCTTTCTTGAAGCTGATGGGGCCGACGATCGAGGCGTAGTCGGTCGCCGCGATGGCGTCCCGAATCGATGCCGCGTCGTCGATGCTCTTGGCGCGCTTCAGCGCGTCGATGGCGACTTCGAACAGCGAATGTCGGAAACCCAGCGTCATCGACCACTGACGGCCGCTTGCCGCTTCATAGGCATCGGCGAGTTCCTGCGAGGACTGACCGGTCAGGCCCGATTTGTAGGGATGGGTGGGTGACCACCAGACTTCCACCGAGAGCCCGAGCGCGCGGTCGCCGAGCGGCGCGACGGCGGCCGGGAATTCGTTGGCCTTGGACACCGAAATCACCTTGGGCCGGAAATTCTGCTGCGCCGCTGCGCTCGCGAAAGCGGTATATTCGGGCGGAGGTATCACGCCGGAAACGATCTCGACATTCGCCGCCTTCAATGCGGCGACCTGCGCGGCGTAGTTGCCTGCCGGCAAGTCGAAACGACCGGGATCGACGACGGTGTAGCCTTTTTCCTTGGCGACGCCAGAGAAAATCTTGGAGAAAGCCTGCCCGTCATTGTCGTTGGGCCATAGCCCGCCGACGACCTTGTTGGTCGCGACCTGATCCCAGGCGGCGAAATATGATGCAGCGAGGTTGGTTGCACTGAAGAAGAAATGATAGGTCCAGTCGAAGCCTTTTTTGGGATCGCCGCTGCGGCCGAAGAAATACGGCTCCAGCGGCGCATCGTTGGACAGGCAGGGCACCCCGGCGAGTTCGCATTGGTCCGCGACCGGGTTGACGGTTTCCGGCGTGGCGCAGGCGGTGACGATATCGACCTTTTCCTGCAGGATCAGATTTTTGGCCACCTCGGCGGCCCGATTGGGATTGGATTGGCTGTCGCGCAGGACGATCTCCAATGGATGCCTGGTCCCATTCAGATCGATCTGCCCGCCGTTGATCTTTTTGATCTGCTCGACAATCCAGGGCACCTGCTCCGAGAAGATCGCCAGCGGCCCGGTTTGCGGCACCACCAGGCCGATCTTCACCGTTTTGGGAACGGCAAAGGCAGGCTTGCCGAATGCGGCGGCGACAGCAGCGCCGCCGATCCCCTTGATCGCGCCGCGGCGCGTGACGTCTGACATCATCTTGGTCATCGTTTCCTCCATTGGGTCTTGTTGCTTTTGGCTATGCCTCAGGCGGCGGGCGCGTGTTCGCGATGGACGACTGTGGTCGGGACGCCCGAAACCTCCTTGATGAGGTTGAAATTGAATTTGATCCGCGCGAACGGCGCGTTGAGTCCGGCCTTGTGAATTTCGCCGGCTTCGCTGATCCGCTCCACCGGCGGAATCAAGTCGTCGCGCGTGCCGAACGCGAAATCATCGTGCAGGTACTCGTCACCGTCGATGTTGATTTGCGTAGTGAGCTTCCGATAGCCGGGCGCTTCGACGAAGAAGTGGACGTGCGCCGGACGCATGCCGTGGCGACCCATGCTGTGCATCAGTTCTTCCGAACTGCTGCCTGGAGGGCAGCCGTACCCGCTGGGCATGATGGTACGGAACCGGTAGCGACCCTGGGCGTCCGTCTCGATCTTGCGGCGCAAATTAAACGGCGATTGCGGTGGCCCGAAAAACGAATAGTGGCCCATGGTGTTAGCGTGCCAGACTTCGATCGTGGCATGCGGCACGGCAGCGCCGTCGAGATCGCAGACCCGGCCCTCCATGAACAACACCTCGCCATCATCGGTGCCGTCGTCGAGCCGAGCTTCGGATTTGCTGACCGGCGCGCCGGCCACGTAAAGCGGGCCTTCGATGGCGCGGGGCGTGCCGCCGCTGAGGCCGGCGAGGCGCTCGGCTTCGTCGAGGCGCATATCCAGAAAGCGCTCCAGGCCGATGCCGGGTACGACCAGCCCGTATTCCGGCGCGGCCTTGGTGAGGTAGGCGACGGCCGCCCAGACTTCATCCATCGAAATGTCGAGTTCGTCGATCGCGACGAACAGATCGTTGAGCAATCGGGCCATGACGGTCTTCAGGCGCGGATTGCCGCCGGGCATTTGCAGCCCCGCTGCCTTGTCGGCGAGTTGGCGAATCTTATCCTTGGAAATAAGGTTGGTCGGCATTGGCGTTTTCCTCCGGTTTGATTTTTTAGTCTAGCTATCGTCGTCGCGAATCGATGAGGGATGTCGGCACAGCGCGCTCACCGTTATTTCCATGAAAGGAAACAGCGGCAGGGTAGACAGGATGTCGTGGAGTTCTTCAGCGCCGCTGACGTCGAAAATGCTGACGTTCGAATAGCGCCCGGCGATTCGCCAGAGGTGACGCCACTTGCCCTGCCGCTGCAGGTCCTGCGCGCGTTCACGTTCGACTTTCTTGAGCGCATCGGCCCGGTCCGGCGGCAAATCGTAGGGCAGGCGCACGTCCATCCGAACATGGAACAGCATGGCTACGCCCCCGCCTTGAAGCGGGACGTCGCGGCTACCGAATGCTGGTCGCGGTCGCGGCGGACTCGATTGCGAGTCATCTTGCCGTATCGGGTCGGCCGTTGGATACGAACGGTGGCTCCCGGTGTCGGTCTTCCCGTCTTGACGGCGATCTGCTGACACATCAGCGCTGCTCCCCGATCGCATCGCGGCGGTCGGAATGCTCGTCCACCCGCTGTGAAATCCGTGACGAGGCGAGACCGCCCGGCATGCGGGCGGCCTCCCGGTTCCTTCGGATCGCTTTGCATTCGCTCATTCAGCCCTGCACCATGCCTCGGCTGATGAGATTGATGTCGTCGGGATTGATCAGATCCTTCGCGGTCCAGCCCGACAGATCGTAGTCGCCCATGCATGGGCGCACAAAATCCTGCATCGCTCCGAGATCGCCGGTCGCCGTCGCAGCCATCAACGTTTCGACGCGCAGGTTCTCGTAGTTACCCGCGTAGTTGCGCTCGTAGAGTTCGTGCCGGCCGAGCGTTCCGAGAAAGGAAGCCTTGTAGTCGGGTGACCGGCCCATCCATCCGAACGACACCTTCTGCAGCTCGGCGATCGCGTCCCGACCTCTGACGAGATCCTCGGTGGTTTTCGATCCGAGGAAGAACGGATGCGTCATTTGGCCGGAGCCGGTGTCGGTCGGGACCCCGATCTCGTCTTTCTTTTCGTGAAACCGATCATACCACCGTGCTACCATGCGCGCCGAGTTTCGAAAAGCAGGATGCTTGGTCACGTCCTTGACGCGCTCGCCGTAGATGTAAATCTCGCGGCCGTCCCGAATGCTGTCAAGGAATTCCGAACCGGTATAGACATTAGTCGTCGACGCGGACGCGTCGCTCGCAACTCGCACGGCCGTTGCTGCTGTCATGGGCGTTCTCCTCCGCTGTGCAGTCGGACGGACAAGCGTTGTTGCCGGACCGGTCCGAAGGCTTTGATCAAGCTCTTTTCGGCGTGGCCTTCTGGTGAACTAAGCGCGTTGCCGGATAGGGCGAAAGGTATCGTGCGATACCGTTCGAGGCATCGCTTCGCCTTTTTCCCCGGACTATAAGCTCTGCCTTGCCGGCCTGCCACGGAGCCGGCGGGCGCGGGTGCAGCGGCGGTGGATCGTCTCACGCACTGCGGCAAGGGAGGCGACCATCGACAATCGTCCGAACGGCTTGCCGGCGGCGTTCCATCGCGAACGAGCGCTCAATCGCGTGGCCGATCCTCACCGAATTGTTGTCGGCCGCGATTTTTGCTTCGGATTCTGCAGGACCGGTCACGTCGCTCTGCTGCAGAGGCATTCCGAAACGGGCAGCCTTTCGCTTGTGCACTGCAGCGACGGAGTCGTGATGCCCGGTCGCCGAATCCGAAGCGTCATGCGATCGGGATCTGCAATTTCGGCTGCCGCGCTGGAAGGCCGGAAGGACGCAGGCGATCACACGATCTTCCTCGGCCGTGTCCGCGAGATGGCCCACGATCTCGGGAAGAAGCCGCTGCTGTTCTTTCGAGGGCGGTTTGGCGGCTTCGCCGACCCACAACCGGCGCCACTTACACTTGAGCACCCTACCTAAGACTTCATTTGGTAACGAAGCAAAAACGTCCCAGATTTCAATAGAGGAACCATGATGCACGCTCTGGCAGAGGTCGCCGAGTCAAAAGAGCACCGGCGCACCATCCTGAAGGACACCACGATCCGCGCCATCTCTGCAACGATCGTGGAAGCTCCGACCCTCCGTCGGCATAGGCTCTCGAACACCGAGATCACGCATCAGGATTACGTGCTGGTCCGTGTCGTGCTGGACAACGGCGCGACCGGCATCGGCGAGGCATCGACGCTGGGGGGGCCTCGCTGGGCCGAAGAGAGCGTGGAATCGATTTCAGCGGCAGTGCTCAACTACCTTGCGCCCGCTTTGCGCGGCGAGCCCGCGATGGCATTCGAAGCCAACGCGATACGAATGGGCAAGGCCGCTACCCGCAATTTCTCGGCGAAAGGCGCACTCGAATCCGCCCTTGTCGACGCGGTCGGCAAGACTCTCGGCTTGCCGGCCAGCGCCCTGCTGGGGGGTGCGGTGCGCCAGCGCATGGGAATCATCTGGGCGCTGGCATCCGGCGACAGCGCTCAGGAACTGGAAGAAGCAAAGGAAAAGCTTCGGCTGCGCGAGCACCGGGACTTCAAGATCAAGTTCGGTTTTAATCCGCCGCAAGCCGATCTGAAGCGGCTGGAAGCCTTACGGCTTGGCCTTGGCAGCGAGGCCTGTCTCATCGTCGACGTCAACCAGGGCTGGAGCGAAGCCGAGTGCATCCGCTTTATGCCGGCGTTGGAGGAGCTTGATGTCGCACTTGTGGAACAGCCGGTTCCGGCGCTCCAGCTCGAAGCCATGTCCCGTGTCGCGAAGCGCACCTCGATCCCTCTGCTTATCGACGAGGCTGCCTTCACCAAGGAAGAAGTCGCGCGAGCGGGCGCGATGGGTTGCGGCAGCGTTTACTCGCTCAAGCTTGTCAAGAGCGGCGGTTTGTTCGAGCTGAAGCGCGCGGCGGGCGTCGCAGCGGCGCACGGGCTCGAACTTTACGGCGGCTGCCTGCTCGAAAGCAGCATCGGTGCGGCGGCCCATCTTGCCGCCTTCTCGACACTGCCGAAACTGGAATGGGGCACCGAGCAGTTCGGTCCGCGCATTCTTGTGGAGGATCTCGTGACCGAACCGCTGCGGTTCGAAGAATTCGAGATCTGCGTCCCCGAAGGACCTGGCCTTGGCGTCCAGCTCGACGAAGACAAAATCCGTTCCTTCGCCCGCAAGGACTGAGGACGATGGCTGCCGATCGCGGATCGCTTCGACAAAAGCTTGAGAAGATGGCGAACGCCGCCGCAGCAAAAACGTATCTGCGGCGCCTCGGGCAACACCCGTGCTCGTCGGTTGCTCGATGGGTGGACGCATCGCCCTCCAGCTTGCTGCGCTGCACCCGGAACGCTTTCGCGGTTTTATCGCGATCGAAGCCTCGGATTTTCAACGGGCCCGGTACGACATGGACTGGTTTAGCCGACCTGATGCGCATGGCGGCGAGACGGGGGCAGCTCTCGTGTCGGGCGTTTTCGCGGTGACTTCAGCGTTCATACGCGCGACGATGGTCTTCTCGCACGCCGATCGGGGATCGATACGCAAAAGACGCCTGTTCATATGCTATGCGGGGAGTATGATCTGACCTGTCGAGGGCGCCACCATCGCTATCATGGATGAGCCGGGTCATTTTCCGATGAGCGAGAATTCGAAAGCGTTCCGCTCCTATTTCGCGGATGCGCTCGCCCGAATGCCTGGATAGGTGCCGAACGTGCGCGACGATGCGATGGATATCAGGCGGCTGGCCTATTTCGTCGCTGTTGCCGAAGAACTGCATTTCGGCCGGGCCGCGTCGCGACTCAGCATCGCGCAGCCGCCGCTCAGCCGGCAGATTGCTCAACTCGAGATCGACCTTGGCGTCATGCTGTTCGACCGCAGCCGCAGCCAGATCCGTCTGACCCAGGCGGGAGCCGTCCTCCTCAATCACGCGCGCGACGTACTGGATCGCCTCGACCAGACCCAGCGCGAGGTCAAACGTATCGGCGAGGGCATCTCCGGTAAGCTTCGCATCGCGTTCGTCGGCTCTGCAACCTATGGCGTGTTGCCCAACTTGATCAAAACCTACCGTTCCGCCTACCCCGACGTCGAGCTCGCACTTTCGGCCATGAACAATGCCGCGTTGAAACGGGCCGTTATCCAGCGTGAGATCGATATCGCAATCGCAAGACCGTCGCTGGACGATGGGGAGCTGAAATCGGAACCCTTTCACCAAGAGCCGCTGATTCTCGCATTGCCCGATACGTCGCATTTTCTTCAGCATCAGCCGATCCGGCTCGACGCACTTAAGGGCGAGACGTTGGTGCTCTATCCACGCAAGCCCCGCCCCAGCTTCGCTGATCACATTCTCAACATTTGCCGCGACGAAGGTTTCATCCCCAAATCGCCGGTTATGGCCCAGGATTACCAGACCGCCATCAGTCTCGTGTCTGTCGGAGTAGGAATAGCGGTAGTGCCGGCATCCGTCTCGCAGTCGGAGCGGGCCGGTGTCGCCTATCGCACGTATCAGGGATGCAACCCGGGAACGTCGCTGTCGCTGAACTACCGGCGCGATAACCGGATGCCTCATCTCTACAATTTCTTGAAGATTACGCAAACAATCACGCGGCCCAAACGCTAGCGAACCTTTGTCGATGCGCGCCCCGCCGGCGCCACCAGGAAGAGGAATATCTGCAGCGGGACCGAAACCATGGCCTTCCGGCGCGAGCGCAATCTGACGCTTGACGAACTTGCCGAGTTGACCGGATTAAACAACGGATATCTGTCTCGAATAGAGCGAAGCGAGAAGTCTCCGTCGGTTGCGATCGTTCTCGCCATCACGGGGCAGGAGGCCGGCCTGGCCGTTCGGATAACCGCGCGATCGGAACGGCCGAAAGCCTACCGGACCTTCTCCAGCCCAAGATCGTGAAATCCACTTTTGACTACTGGTGCGTCAGACCCACGGTGCCGCGCCGCCGCTGAACCTCGCGTCTTCACGCGACATGGATTGAAGTCGCTTCGGGCAAGGTGGCAAGGCTTCTGAAGAAGCAGGTGGTGGGCCGGAACAAGTCGTGCGGTTGACTTGGTATCTCACCGGTTCAATTTTCGGATCCCGCCACCATGATCGACGTCGTCGTTTCACATGACGACTTCGATCAGAAACGGACCTGCGACCCGCAGACCCGCTTTCACCGCGTCGACCAGCGCGTCCATGTCGGACACGGCGACGGCTTCGACACCGTAGGCACGCGCGAGACTGACCCAGTCGATCGCGGGATTATCGAGCGAGAGAAGCTCGTTGGCCTTTCGACCGGCGACCGCGCCGACGTTTTTGAGTTCGACGTGGAGCGTTGCGTAGGAGCGGTTCGACCAGATCAGGGTCAGGACGTCGAGCTTCTCGCGCGCCTGCGTCCAGAGCGCCTGCGCCGTGTAGAGACCGCTGCCGTCGGCCTGCAGCGTGACGATCTTTCTGCCGGGACACGCGACGGCCGCGCCTGTCGCGAGCGGAATGCCGAGGCCGATGGAGCCGCCGGTCATCTGGAGCCAGTCATGCGGTGCCGCGCCGCGGGTGGACGCGAACAGATTGCGGCCCGTCGTGATCGACTCGTCGCATACGATCGCGCCCTCGGGCAACAACGCGCCGAGCATCGCACCGATCGTCGCGGGATCGATGGCGCCGGACGGAACCGGCTGTTTCTCGCAATGCGGCACCTCATTTGTCATCCTGGCGCCGAGTTCGTCCGCCAATCGGCGAAGCGCGTCGACCTGATCGTCGCCGAACGTCGCGAGCGTGAGAATCTCGCATCCTTCCTTGGCAAAAAGGCTGGGCTTTTCGGGATAGGCGAAGAACGCCACGGGCGTGGACGTGCCCACCAGAACGATCTGCTCGAATGCCGCGAGCGCCTTGACGGCCAGATCCACCCCGAAAGGCAGTCTGTCGATGGAGGGGACGCCCGTCCCTCGCTCGGTCCGTGCGTTGGAATACGGCGTCAGGACGGCGGCGTCGGATTTGCTCGCCACCGCGGTCGCCAGGCGAAGCCCTTCCGCACGAAGAACGCGATCGCCCACATAAAGCAGCGTGCGCCGGCCGTTGCGGAGCTTGGTCGCAATCGCGCGGATCACGGCATCGTCCACGGTTGGCCGATGTCTTGTCATGGGCACGGAAGCGACGTCGCCGGCTTCTCCCCAGGCGGTGTCCGCGGGCAGGATCAGGGTGGCGATCGCGTTGCCCTCGCGGGCGGCGACGATGGCGGCAGCACCGTCGGCGGCGATCTCCTTCGCGGATTTCGACGTCTTCACCCAGGCCGATACCGTCTTTGCGACGCTTTCGATATCCGACGTGAGCGGAGAGTCGTAGGGAATATGATACACGGCGTGCTCGCCGACGATATTGACGACCGGTGTGCGGGCGCGGCGCGCATTGTGCAGATTTGCCAGTCCATTCGCGAGTCCCGGTCCCAGATGGAGCAGGGTGGAGGCGGGCTTGTCCGCCATTCGCGCATATCCGTCCGCGGCCCCCGTGGCGCATCCCTCGAACAGGCAAAGCACGCAGCGCATGCCGTCGACACGATCGAGCGCCGAAACGAAATGCATCTCCGAGGTACCGGGATTGGCAAACGACACGTCGACGCCGCCGCCGACCAATGTGCGGATGAGACTCTCGGCACCATTCATGTGCGACGGCTCCTGCTTCGTGATGACGGACGATGACAGCGACGGGATCATCCGAGCGGGTTCAGTTCATCCGGAAGATCGTGAAGATGGCAAGCGACGGATCGGGGATCGGAAGGTGTCGCGCCCGCCGAACGCTGGATGCCGGCGACACAGCCGCGCGCGAGGATGCGCGCTCGAGAAGCCGGGAAAACGTCGCGCTATGGCGTCGAAGGCCGCAGCGCGCGAGCGCCGGGATCAGCAAGCGGCGGTTGTTTTTTAGTAGACTTCCACAGGCGGCGAAGATACACATCCATAAGCTATTAATTCATTAAAATTTTCTCGATCAGAATTTAGATCGCGGTTGCCCGCGCGCGGCGCAAGCCGTTTCAAATGATGAGCCAGCATCGTGACATTGCCCCAGCCCGACCAGCAGCAGCGCGCCGACATCCAATACGTTCTCAGCCTGACCAACGGCGAGCGCCAGCATCACCTGTTCGATTTCAGCGACGAGCATCAGTATCGCTACGCGGTCGCGAAGCTGATACGGGCCGGTAAAACGCCGGACCGTTATCCCGGCCTGCATGAGATGCTCAGTCGCTCCCGTGACGAGCATATCAAAAACGGGCCGCCGAAAGCCGATGCGCCGGCAAGCGGCGACAATGTTTTCATATCCGGACCTCAGATCACCAATTCCGGACTCATCCCGTCGACCCGCAACATCGCCGGCATGGGTTATCATACCCAGATCGGCGGCACATCGATGACCCAGGTGGTGTGTGAGGTCGTCAACTCCGACACGAATGGCATCCTCGCTTCGGGGTCAAATGCGCAATACAATCTCGGCGAATACGTTCCGGTGCAGACCAATGACGCAATGGCTGCTCCCGCCTCGACCAACATGACCACGTCGATCAGCTACTTCTATCAGACGCAGCCCGGTCACCCGATGCAATCTGGGAGCATCAGTTTTAATTTCAAGCGATTGACCACGTCGGATCCGGTGGTCACCCAGCCGGTCAAAACACAAGCCAAGATTCCGGCCTATATCGTGGTCGGCCTGGGCCGCGGGAATTACGACAAGACCGCCGTCGATTACTGGTTCTGGCAGGATAAGGAAGAATATCCGAATCTGGCCGTGCCGCTGGTCGGAAACGTCACTTTCGACAATCCGATTCAGCCGCTCAATCCTAACACCACCATCACGCTGTTCGTCGATCTCGCAAAGGCCGGTGGCGGTCACGTACAGCCGACCGGTGCGGCGATGGCCAACGTTTATAACAATTTCAAGATATCGCAGGCCAATAACAAGACGCTGACCTTTGATCTTCCGGCGAACGGCGTTCAGGCCACGACCAATCCGATCGTGTTCGGCGTCACGACATGGGTGTCGGATACGGTCACCTATCTGACCGTCAACATGTTCGTGAATTTGCAGGGACAAAGCACGCCATCCTACGCGTCGATCAGCAGTTCGCTCCAGGCGAACCCCGATATCGTGGACGGGACGACCTACATCAAGCCGATCCAGTTCGTCTGGCATTGTCTTGCCGCAGGCACGGAGATCGCCATGGCCGACGGCTCGATGCGAAAGATCGAGACGCTGGTGAGCGGCGAGGCCGTGAGCGTCAACAACGACGGCGGAACGATGAAGGTCGAATCGACCATAGTCGCGCCGCATCGCGGACCCGCGCTCCGGCTCACAATGGCTGACGGCAAGGAACTGGTACTCTCGGACGGCCATGCGGTCACGCTGCCGGATGGCGAGACCCTGATCGCCGAAGAGCTGGAGGCGGGAGACAAGCTTACCGTCCTCGGCGGCGTCGCCGAGATCGCGGGTGTCGAGAACATCGAATTCGACGGCTTATTGTTCAATCTGTCGCTTGCAAACGACGACACCGGCGAACCGACCACCATGTTCGCCAATGGCATTCTCGTTGGGGACCACGCGATGCAATCGGCGACGCGCAAGCGGCGCAGGACCAGGCCCGAGCGGGTGCGCTCCGCGATCGATCCGATCTTCCTTCCTGATTACGAGAGCTATCTTCAGGATATCGGGCAGACATCGCCGTAGCCCGCCGCGGCGGCCCGGGATCGTCGATGGCGACATGACACGGCGGGGGCATGGTTGATACACCGGTCTTTATCAGCGGATCTTATGATGCTTCCGGCAGGGTTTTGGCTGCGTGGCAGTATTCCGGTGCGGTCAATTTCATTCTGGCGGTTTTTCAAGGCGAGCCCGCTGGCACATCCTGGATCGCGTCGACTCCGGTCACGGGCTATATCGGAAGCCTGACGATCAAGCCCGCGTCGCTCGATCCGAGCTTCGCCTATACGGTCGCGGTGGCTGTCGATCAGGGCAACGGCGTCCCCGGACCGTGGAGCGTGCCGCTGAGCCTTGTGTTCCAGCGGGTCACCGGCATCTTCACCACCTATACCGGCAACGCGCTGACAGTCGGCTGGACGATCCCTTACCCCAGTTCGATCGCGAAGGTGGCCGTCGCGCTGACAAACACGACCACCGGCATCACGATCAGCAAGACGTCGAGTGGAATCTACAACGACAATGAAGTGACCTTCGCGCTGAAGACGCCGCTCGCCATCGGCGACGCGTATACGCTGGCCCTGACCGGCGTGAGCGGTACTTTTTCCGGACCGCCTGCGGGTGGGCCGGCTCCCATCGTGGCGGCGCCGAAGCTGAGCAGCCTGACCTATACGGTCGCAAAAGTCGGGACTGCAAAAATCGCCGCCATCGCCGATGTGGTGTTTCCTGCTCCTGCGCCGCAGGTCGTCATGCAGTTGTACGAGGACGGTGTCTCGATCCTGCAACAACGCGGACAGGGGTTTGTCGCGCAACTCGATCTCGCCGCGCCGCTGTCGCTTTGGTCGACTTACACGGTCGGCTTGTTCTATCAGGATGGTTCGAACATCGGGCCTGTCGGCAATCACGGCAACGTCCTGCAAACTGCACCGACGATTGTGTCCACGGCATTCGACGGAACCAACGTCACCGTGACCTGGACGATCTTGCCCGGCGATCCAGCGCCGACCGGCGCCCAGGCGACGCTTTATGACGTTGCCAACAAGAACAACGTCGTCGGCGCGGGTTTTGCCAACGGCCTGTCAACGACGTTTGCTCCGGACGAGACGCTCGGCGTCACGGGAAACTATGCCCTCGCGCTGTGTCCGCTGCAGGGTCAATCGCAGGGCGCCGAAGGACCGGCGACGCCCGTCATCGCCGCGACCAGGGCGATCACCTCGCTCGGCTATGACGGCGCGCGGATTCTGGTGGCCTATGCCGATGCGCTCGGCACCAACGTCACCGGTTACGTGCTGCATCTGATGTCTGGCACGCAGTCGGTGCGACAGATCCGGTCCGGGCTGACCGGCGGGTTGATCGACATCGCGCTCGATCAGACAACGCCATATCAGGTCGCCGTGCAGGCGGTGGGCGGTGTCGCCACCGGGCCGATCGGCCCCGCCATCACGGTCATCACGCAAGTTCCCGCGCTCGGCAACATTGCGCTGAGCGCACCGAACAATGCGCCGCAGGTGGCAGCACAGATCACGCCGCCCGGCGTAATGCCGAACGGCGCCAGCTATCTCGCTTATCTTTACGAGGGCGACCGGCAAGTCGCGGGGCCGATCACCGCCTCCGGATCGCCGCTGATCGCGGTGTTTTCGATCGACGCTTTCGGCAAGAGCGGGTTTACAGTCCGCGCTGCCGCAACGGCGACGATCAACAGCGCGACAGTCACGGGTCCGCTGAGCCCTGCTGCGCCAGTGCTCGGGGCAGCGCCGCGGATCACCTCGGTGATGGTCGAGCCGGATGCAGCCGACGCGACCAGATGGCGCTTCACCATCGAATGGGTCTTGCCCGACGTCGCGCCTGGCGCACTCGCCACTTCGGCGGTCACGGTGATGCAGGGTGCGAGTGCCGTGGCGACGTCTCCTGACGCGACCGGCACCGGCGTTCAGTTCTCTGTCGCGATGGCGAGCATCGACGCCACCAAGCCCGGCAGTATCACGGTCGCCTCCAAGGGCCCGTTTGGTGTGAGCCCTTGCAGCGTGGCCGTGAGCGTGGCCTTCGCCGCGCCGGCGTTGCGATCCGTCGTCTGCGGCAATCGCGAAATCGCGGCGGACTGGACCTGGTCGCAGGCCGACAGCGCGGTTGCTGCCATCGCCAGTTCCTACCGCATCCTGCTTTATGATCTCAGCGTCTCGCCGCCGGCCTTGATCCATGTCTCTGCGTCCACGCAAAGCCTGAGCAGCGGCCTGTCGATGACCGAGGCCCCGCTCGGCCATCTGACGAATGTGGGCATCGGCATCGAAGTCGATGCCGGCCTGTCGCAATGCCGAAGCGCCGGCAGCCCCACAGCCTTGGTCCTGGATCCGCCGGCCATCACATCCAGCGCGGTGTCGGGCACCACGCTGACGCTCGCATGGGCGTCGCCCGCGATCCCGGCGGGTGTGACGATCTCGGGCTATCTCGCGCGATTCCGCGTCGGTGGCGGTGCGGCTATGACCGCGACGATTTCCGGTACCGCCGCGACCGCCACGATCGATCTCGGCACGATCAGCGGATTGACGGATGACCCGATTCAGCCAGCACAGGTGACGCTTGCTGTGCAGGCCTTGACGGTGACAGGCCCCGAGAGTGACGGCGTGCCCGTCCTGCGCCATGCCGCGACGGCGACGCCGAACGCGATCGCAACCGCCACGACCATCGTGGCGCAGTGGGAGCCTGCTCCCGGACCGGTCGAGACTTACAAGGTCGTCATCGCCAAGGACGGAACGGCCGTCATGACGGCCTATTCGCCGGTCGCCGTTATCACCGTTCCGAACGCCTCTCAGGTCAAGGACAGCACTTACATGCTCGCCGTGACGCCGATGATCGGTGCAGCGGCGGGGCCGGCCAGCCCGTCGCTTGGTCTGGCGCTGATCGCGCCTGCATTGTCCGATGCGGTGTTCGATGGCAAGATCGTGACCGCGACCGTGACTCCTCCGGGTATCGGCACCACGCTGGTGACCGGCTATCGGATGATGCTGTCCGTCAACGGTCGCACCACGCAGAGCTATGACGCCCCCTTCGGCGGCACCATCGCGATGCCGGTGGATCGTCCGATCGACGCCTCGGCCGCCTATGCGGTCAGCGCAAGCGCGCTCGCCGGAAACGCGGTCGGCCCGCTTGCCAATCCTGCCGTCATGATCTCCAGTGCCCCGGCCATCACGGCCGTGACATGCACCGGGACGAGCCTGGTCGTGACGCTCGATCCGTCTTCGGTCGCGGTCGGTGGCACCACGTTGCAGGGATGGCTGTACACAGATGGCATTGTCGGCGATGCGGTGGTGGCGAATGACAACAAAGTCACCTTCACGGTTGCTGCCGGGCATGGCTATCAAGTCGCCTCGCAGGCAATCAAGGGCGGCAGCAAGGGACCGCTGTCGAGTCCGATTGCCGCGTTGACCGTTAGTCCGGCACTGGCGAGCGCAATCTACCGAGACGGACAACTCGCGATCGCCTGGAGCGGCACGGACGGAAACGGCTGCTATCTCGTCACCGTCGCGACCACGGCGGCTCCGGTGATTCAATCGCGCGTCAGCGGCCTCGGCACTATTCTCGCGTTCAACGCAGATCCGACGATCAGCTACACGCTCGCCGTCCAGCAGATCGACGGGATCGTCACCGGACCGGCAATGGCCGGCACCGCTATCGCCACATCGGGCTGTGCTGTCAGTTCCGTGGTTTTCACCGATACCGCCACGGCGACGATCACTTGGAGCGCGCCAACGTCGCAAGCCGCCAGCGTCACACAATACCAGGTCGTGGCGGTCACGACCGACGCCGGCGCCGAACAGATCCTCAAAATCGTATCAGCGCCGACGATGACCGCGTCCGTATCAACAGCCGGTCTGTCACCGGGGCTGAGTTACGTCGTCGCGGTTCGTCCGGTCATCACCAACGCGACCGGGCCGATCGGCCCCCCGATCCCGCTGGTCGCATGCCTTCCGTCGGGGCTTGAGGCCTATTACGACGGCCATGCCATCGTCGCGCAATGGACTGCGGCCGCCGACCCCCGCATCACGGGATATCACGCGATCATCTCGATCGCCGGACAGAACGACATCCCGGTCGATACCGCATCGACATCGTTCCGGTATGTCTACGACATATCCGGCGTGGCTTCGACGGCACCGATCGCGGTGAAGGTCGCCGCCTGGGTCGGCAGCGGCTCGATCGGGCCCAATACCGCCGCAGTCGATGTCCGCACCGGCAATCCGGCCTTCTATGTCGGCGATCTTCCGAGCGGCGTGGTTCCGGCTGTCTATGCTTGCCCGACCGTGCCGCCCGGCGCGACCGATCTCGTTTTCTATCTGCCCGAACTGTTCGCCACGCATCAGACGACCGCGATCACACAAGGACCGTTCACGCTCACGCCGATGACGCCGGTCGTGGCACCTTACGCCTATACGGTGAGTATCGCCACAAGCAGCGATCTGTGGAGTTTTGCGAGCGTTTCAGCGCGGCAGACCATCGCGTCGCAGTTCGCAAGTTTCCTCGCGACCATTGCCGGGACGACGGGGGCGTTCGTCGAAACGCCGCGCATCTTGCAGCAGACATTGGCCGCAGGGCTGCCGCTCAGCTTCACCGAAAGTCTGTTTTATCGCTACAGCTTCGATCCGTTGATGCGTTACGTCGATCTGCAAGCCGGCATGCGTCTCGAAATACGCTTTGAAAGCTATCAGTACGTTACCGGCAACAGCGACGGGATCGACGGCTTCGTCACCGGCACCTCCGTGGTCTACGATATCGCCGCGCTTCCGGAAGGCTCTGGCCTGGGGTTCATCGCGCTCGATCCGTTTCTCGGCTCGCTGCAGGCGATCAGCTTCGGTGCGCCACAACAGGGTGGCGCGGGCGGCATCATCGATCTGCAGACAGCGGCATACCGGCGCCCTTTCATCCGGCTGTTCTATCCGGCGAGCTTCCCGTCGGGACAGAGCACCGGCAGTCCGGATGCCAATCACGCGGTCGCCGTGGTCGCCGCCACGACGTGGAGCGCGCTCGATGGCGTCACCCAAAGCTTCATTCAGTTCGGCACGTTGCCGGCCGCCTCTGCGACCGTCTCGATCACCTATTTCCGCGGCCGCGCCGTGCTGACGCCATTGATCGCGGTGAGCATCAATGGCGCGAGCAGCTTCGTGCCGCTGGGTACGACGCTGGGGTCCACCTTCGCCGCGCATGGTCTGATGCCGGCGCTTACCGGCGTTGCCGCCTCGGGGCTTTCGCTGCGTCGTGCGGTGACGCCCAACCTGTCGCCGACGGAGATCGCATCGGGCATCAAGCTCGCGAACAAACGCCCCGTGATGGCGCTCTATCAGAAGCTCGCCGCACTTTCCGATGGCACCACCGTGTTCGACTTGCCGCTGGTGCAAGGCGACGAAATCTTGACCGGCCGCCATGCCGACGCGTTGGCGCGATGAGCGATCCGGCCTTCACACGCCTGGCTATCGTCGATCCTTTTTTCGTTCTGGATCTCACCAGCGATGCCGTGGACCCTGGCCATTTTACCTGGGCATTTTTGCCGGCCACTGCCAGCGCGGCGCTCACTCTGACGCCCGCCCAGACATTCGCGGCCGCGGGGATCTATGTCCTGATCGACCGGCCGATCCGCGATCAGTCCGCATTTCTGACGGCGCTGCGATCCTTGCTGCCGGGAATCGGCACGCAAAATCTTCGGTTCTTGTGGATCACCACCGACGGGTCCGATCTCGCGCAGGACTGGCAATTGCTGCCATTGCGGGCGAGCGCAACGAGCGGCGGGAGCGCGACGCTGACGGCGCCGTTCGTTATCTCGTTCAACGGCGGCTATGCGCTGCAGATTGCCAGCCGTGCAACGCTGGCGCTGACCGCGAGCGCTTTCACTCTGTCGTTCGCCGGCGACGGGCAGGTGGCGCAATTCAGCTACGGCACCCGCGCGCTGGTGATACCTTCACCGGTTACGCTGCCTCTCAGCGGCATCGGCGTCGGCTGCTTTGGCTGCACCGCCACGATGACACGGCCCAACAGCGGGCCGAGCGACTTCGAGATGCTCGGGTTCGAGCTTCGCTATTTCGCACCCGACGACAGCCAGCCGCGGCCGGGACTGGCCCGCTCGTTTCGTTATCCGGTGTTCACGCAGCCGGTGGGAACGGCGATGTCCCTGACAGGTTCGTTCGATCCGCTGTCGCCGCTCATGCCGTTGCGAACCTATCTGCAATTCGGCAGCTCGCCAGTTCTGCCGTGCTTGTTCGTTTCCACGACCGGACAGGCGCTCGACGCGACGCCGGTGATGAACCCGACAGTGCCGATGGTTCCCGCACGCATGGTATTTGCACCTTCGCTGACCCACACCACGGCGTCGAAAGCCGATCCGTATTACATGTGTCCAGCCGGAGCCTTTGCGATCGCACCCGCAACTCCGGTCGCGCAGAACTTCAGTCTGATGTGCGGTGCGTCGGGAGTCGAGAACTTCAATCTCGGGAACGCCGGCAGCCTGTTGCATTTCGTTCCCGGTCAGAATGCCTTCGCACCGAAGCTCGGGCAACGGGTCGGGCACGGTTTTTTCTCCGACGACGGTCCCGACAGCCTCACCGCCACGGGGCAGACGTCGTGGGCCTATCCCGTCAACGTCGCGACAGCGCCGGTGTATTACGCCCAGCCTGACGACGCGCAACTCTACACCATTCCGTCGCAGTCGATCGGCGCAGCTAACGCATTGGCGTTCCAGCCCGTGCCGGCGGGCAAGATGCCGCCGCCAGTCGAAGCACGCGCGCTGCCGATGGTGCCTTACACCGGCATCGCCGCCGGCAACACTGACCTGTTTGAAGAGCTTGAGCGCAGCGCGCTCAGCCCGGTCCGTCGCAACGTCGTGGCGGCGCTGACCGGCAGTGGGCGGCACGACGCGAAAGCGGACGGTATCGACCTGATCGCCGCAACGCCGGGCGGCATCGTCGTCACGCTCGACGGCAGCTTGACGCAATGGAAAAGCGTCGTGTTCGGCAACAGCGCGGCCGCGGCCAGTCCCGACGGGCTTGCACGTCACTTCGGTTTCGAGAATGTCACAGGCGGTTTTCGAGCCGCCATTCAGACCAACCAATTGTTCAGCGTGATAGCCGATCCCGCCGGCCTGAGCGGGATGATGACCCAGACCTATCGGCTTAACGGGGACGCGGCCGCATCGCTGCGCCATCATGCGCGACGCACACGGGACGCCGATCTCGATCGTCTGGTCGCCGCGGCCGACGGGCGGATCGGCGGGGTGGCGCCACAAGTGTTTTCGTCTTTCGCTGCATTGTTCGCCGAGATCGAACACGCCGCGTTGACCGACGCCGACATTTCGCACTACCGCGAGCTGTTCGAGCAGGCGACCGTGGACGGCGAACTGTGCATCGAGCAATGGACCTTCAAGCTGTCGCCGACCAACTGGCGCAGCGACACCATCATGATTCTCAAATATGCCGGTCGCAGCATCGACGATCTCGTCAGCGATCCCGGCGCGTGGACATGGCAGCAGGCCGCGATCCGACCAGACGGTTCGCTGCAACAGACCCAGGCGCAGCTCCGCGAGATCATCGCGGCGGCCCGCACGTCCAACGCCAAAACGCCTGCCGACCGGGTGCCGGCCTATACCGGTTTCCTGCGTGACATCATCGACGATCCGCAATGGGCGGGTGTCCTGTTTCTCAACGTCAAGGTGCCACCGACGAGCTTGCCTCGGCAATTGCAGGGTCTCGCGGCGGGCATCGACTTCGCGCAATTCAAGGCGCACCACTTCGCGATATCGGCGACGCCGATCGATATCAAGGGCGGCACGCTCGATACGCGGCCGAGCAGTCTGCGGGCCTTGATCGACTATCAGGATCAAAGCGACCAGTTCGTCAACGCCACGGTCGACTATGCATTCAAGGTCATCGTTCTGCAGGTGTTGTTCGAGAACTCCGCGATCGTCAATTTCTTCAGCCAGATCCAACTTCAGATCAACACGATGTTCTCCGCGCCGGTGCTGCTCTCCCCCACCGAACGCGGCAACAACGTGGTGCTCACCGGAACGTATCAGCGCAACGAGGACGGCAGCGGCTATTACGATTACGCCCAGAGCGGCTCGAACCGGTTCGCCGTGCGCAGCAATGTGCTCGACGAGGTCGAGACCCTGAGTTGCCAGTACGTCAGCGCCGATCCGCAAACCATCGGCAACGTGACGGTCATCGGTTCGCGGTTCGAGTTCACCGGTCGGCTGCGGTTCTTCGAACTCGACTATTTCGACGCCTTCTCGTTCGGGCCGATCTTCGATGCCGAAAGCAATCAGCAGATCTCCGACGGATATCTGGCATTTTCCAACCTCGTCATCGGCATGACCTTTCCGCAGGACCATCCCGACCACGTGACGTTCGGATTCGATGCCGGCGCGCTCGGCTTTAATCTGGCGCAGAGCGTGGCGCGGCCGATGAGTCTGTTCCGGCATTTCCCGCTCACCTTCTCCGGCCTCATCGCGGTGCCGCAACCGCCCGCGAGCGCAGGCCAGCCGACCGCAGTCACGCCGGGCAGTCTGGGCTATATCGAATGCACGACGCCGCTGCAGCCCGGCCATCCAAATCCGCCATGGTACGCGCTCGCCTTCGATCTCGACTTGGGAACTCTGGGGTCGCTGGCCGGCAATCAGAAGCTGGCGGTCGGCATCATCAGCGCATGGGGCAACAGCGGCGATGCCTATAACGTTTACGTCGGCCTCAAGCTGCCGGGCTCCAACAGTGCGAAGCCGGAAATTCCCATCGAGGGTCTGTTGAAGCTCGCTTTCGGCAAAATCGAATTCACGGCGAGCGACGGCGCGACCGGCCGCATCTACATGCTGAAGCTGCGCCAGATCGTGTTGCGCATTCTGCTGCTGAGCTTCCCGCCCGGCAATCTCGACCTGTTTCTGTTCGGCGATCCGGCGGCGCGCAGTCGCAACAGCGCGCTCGGCTGGTACGCCGCCTATGCGGACGAGTAAGGCAACCATATGCCCGAGACGATCACCATCATGTACTGGAACGTCCAGGATCTCGGCACCTTCAGCCCCTGGCGCCGCGGCACCAACTATCAGCCGATCTGCAACTTCATCGCAGGCATGGCCGAGCAGAATAACGTTGACGTGTTCTGCCTGATGGAATCACGCCGCGATTTCGTGCCGCATATTCCGACACTGTTGGCGGCATTGGATGATAGTTTCGGGAATGCACACAAGAATGCGGACTGGTACTACGATTGGATTCCAGGCTCTATCAAAGGAGATCTCAATACGCGTTTTGCCGAAGACGACACCCCGGAAGAAAAGCTCAAGCGGCGTAAGGTCTCTGTCTTCCAGGATCGTGAGGCCGCACGCCGCACCCCGACGCAATTTGATGAACTTGCCTACACCACCACCGGCCACTACGAAGGCTACGTCATTTTATGGAACAGAAGTTCTGCCGCGTTCGACATGCTCATACGTAATGCGGGACCATCGGGCGGAGTCGTGACCGGTCTCAACGGTGACCATGCGGCCGCATATCACGCGATCAACCTGGTGTTCGAAGGCCGCGCGGTCACGGGATGGGTTCCTCGTGCTCTTGTACATAGCCAGCACTATCAGCTCAGCGCATCCGGCTATGATCCCGCCAATCCGGGAAATACCGATTGGGCGCATCTGGATTTCTCGCAACGCTTGTTGGCCAGCGGACGCTGGTACGAGGTCCGGCGCCCGGCTTACTGCACGTTGGAGATTGCCAACCAGGTTGGTGATGCTGCCAAATATCTGCCTATCGTCGTGTTCCATGCGCCGAGCGCCGAAGGCAGCGGCGCCTTCGGCGGGACCGACCGATGCGGGTTGAGCCGCCCGATGTATCAGGCGCAACGACTGGACGGGCAGTGGGTCAACGCCAACCGTGTCGTCGTTGGCGGCGATTACAATGTCAGCACCCAGCATGAGTATAATTATGTCTACACGACTTTTACGGCGGACCGTGGCGCGGACGATGACACCGGCGCGGGATGCGCACAATTCGTACCTTCGCGCAGCGGCACCGGGCAGGAGGATTTATCGAAATCGATCGTGCGTGTCACGCAGCCCAGTCCGCTGGGTGGTGGCTATCGCAATCTGATCCAGATTGAACCGGCGCTAGGTCATATCGATAGCAACGATCTCTATCGGTCGTTCGCGGTCGACAACATCTTCACGCGCGGGTTCTCCGCCGCCGTCGCGCCGCTGGCCAATTATGAAGTCTACAATCTGCAGGTTCAGCTTCAGACCAGCCAAAGCGCCGTCGTAACGCTGTCCAAGGCAGCGTTCTACAATTTCATCCAGCAGGAAACCCGAACTCTTGCCCGCGACGGCACCGGCAATCCGCTGTCGTTTGGTACTGTGCTGTTTTATACCAACATCCTCGACTATCCGCAGATGATGGCGCAGCTCAACGGCCGCCAGTTCACCTCGCCGCGGCGCACTGCCGAATTCACCAACACGTTCCTGAGCGACCACATGCCGCTCATCGTTTCCGTCACGACCTGAGCGCACGCATGGATTGGCAGGATCTTCAGCCATCCGTCGATGGCCTTATCTCCGGGGGCGTGCTGACCCTTGACCAGACTCACAACCTGAATTCACCCTCGATCCTTGCTCTGCTGACGTCGACCCGCCTGCTCGCGGTTGTCGCCGACGTGTCCTCCAAGGGTTATCAGGGCACGCACTACGTGGTGCAGGGGGCGATCGAGCGCGCAAATTTCCCTTACACCATCGGCAGCGCGGGCAATCCGCTGCCGGTGACGCTGGATTTCTACGTCCAGGATATGCTCGCGCAGATTACGGCGACGGTGACGCTGCCGTCGAATTACACGCTCGCGATGAGCTTCCCTTACATCCTTGACCAAGCGGTCAACCTGTTTCCGATCGGCGCGGCGAGCATGACATTCGCCTCGGTGGGAAACGATCCGCCGGATGCGCCGTCGAGCATTCTCCTGCCGCCGCCCTATAAGGGCATGTCGATCGCCGGCACGATGTCGGGGTTGGCTGCCAATCCGCTCACCAGCAGCCTGTTGTGGTTCATTCCCGACCGCGACGTCTTTCCGGTCAGCGGTCCGGTGATCATGAGGGAAGGCGTGAATTACCTCGGCGAGACCGAGTACCGGCCGACAATGTATCTGATCGGTGCGCTGCTGGAGCCGCTGTCGCTCGGACCGTTCCGTTTCGGCGTCTCGCTGATGGCGCAGTCGACCTACGCCAGGATCACCGGCTCCGATCAGTCCTCGTTCTACAGCGGCGCCTACTACATCGGTCAGTTGCAGGCCGCGATCACCCGGCAGCAGGGGATCGACGTGCTGGTCCAGATGCAACTGCTGGACGGCTACCAGAGCCTGTACAGTTTCGAGCTGTCCAAACCGATCCCCCTCACCAGTCTCAATCAACTCCAGGACATCGCCGCGCTCTCTCCCGGCGAGAGCTATTCGGCGATGATCCCAAGTGAAGTACCGACCGGCCTGAGGTTCGAACTGAACGAACTGACCTTCATCGTCGCGCCGACGCTCAGGACGCTGGCCTCGATGACCCTTGGCGTCAAGCTGACGGTGCAGTGGGAGGTCATTCCCGGAGTCTTCACGCTTGAGAATATGTCGCTGCGCTTCGTGGTGCCGAACCCGGCCGCGGAGCTATCTGGAGTCGTTGCGACTGCAGCCGCCGAGTTGCACATCTTCGACGGTATCTTCGATGTCTCGATGACGTTTCCGAGCCTGCGCATTCTCGGCCAGATCAGGCAAGGCACGCAGATCACCTACGCCGCGGTCTCGACGGCGCTGTTCGGGAAGGTGCTGGAGCTACCGGGCATCGCCGATCCGACGCTGTACGAACTTTCGGTCGATATCGAGCCGCGTCAGCAAACCTATCGGATATCGGCCGTCGTTCTCGACCTGCTGTCGGTCGATCTCGGCTTCGTCACAATCAACCTCGACGAGGTCGATATTGCCTTTACCTACAGCTCGCTGTCACAGGCAGGCCGCTTCGGGGCGCGGTTTGAACTTGTGACCGCCGGCAACGACGTTGAGGCGAGCGACGATCCCCTGACCTTTGGCTTTAGCGTGAGCGCCGCAGGCATGCGGACCGGTGGCGTGACGACGTGGACAGTCGAAGGCGGCATCGGCGCCGACCATGTGATTCCGCTCGGAACTTTGGTGGCTCGATTGCTGGGCTTCTCGGTTTCGCAGGATATCAGCATCCTCGACATCGAGGATGTCTTGGTGTCGATGACGATCCCGAGCACCGGGCCGACCAGCTTCTATTTTGAGGGCGCGGCGCGATCGCGTTGGACCATCGGCATCTTCGGCGGCTGGTCGATCGAGATCGCCGCGGCCGCACGGCTGGAGCGCATTCCCGCCGAAAGCATTTCGCTCCTGACGCTGCCGGCGATGCGCCCGCTCGACACGGCCGGCATGCAGACCAGCGGCGAAATCTCCGGCCGCCTCGCGATCAACAATTTCAATCTGGCCGTGGTCTATCAGTTCGCGCCCAACAGCCGGGTTCTGATCTTCCAGGCGAGCTACAAGCAGGCCACCCTGACTGCCGCGCTGTCCAAGGGGAAGGATGCGAAAGGGCAGGACACTTATCTGCTCAAGTTCAATCTCGCCGGCGTGACGCTTGGAGACATCATCACCTGGATGGTCAACCTGGCCCGACCGGGCAGCGACTTTTCACTGAGCGCGCCGTGGGACGTGCTCAACGGCATCGATCTGTCACGCTTCACGCTGGTCGTCGATCTGATTCAGAAGACCGTGACGATCAGCTACGAGGTCAATGCCGATTTCCTCTTCATCAAGCTCAAGTCGATCGGCCTCACTTATTACCGCAACCAGGGCAAGGGGTCGGTCAAGATCGCCGTCGAAGGTTCCTTCATCGATGTGAGCTATGGCGACGGCAACCCGCCGCTCGAATGGGACTTGCTTGACGATCCACCGCCGGCGGTGCCGGGCGAGACCGGGTTGTTCAAGCTGCGCTATCTCGGGCTCGGCCAGCACATTTCGCTCGATTCCTACGCGCAGATCGACACTGTCGAGCAGGCGATCGAGGGGCTGCGCGCGGCCATGCGGCCGCCCGAGGCGGCCGATGAGAACCCGTTGCTGCAATCGGGCACCGTCGCGCTCAATTTCGACGCCAACAGCCACTGGCTGTTCGGCGCCGATTTCACCGCACTCGGCGCGCTGCAACTCTCCATGGTGTTCAACGATCCGTACATTTACGGCGCGCTGATCCGTCTGATGGGCGAGAAGGCCGGGGCGCTGGCGGGGCTGCGTTTCGAGTTGCTCTACAAGAAGGTGACTGACGACATCGGCGTCTTCAAGGCCGACTTCATCATGCCCGATGCGTTTCGCCAGCTCGAATTCGGCGAGGTTTCGATCACGCTCGGCCGCGTTCACGTGGACATCTACACCAACGGCAATTTCTTCGTCGACCTCGGTTTTCCGCACAATCGCGACTTTTCCAATTCGTTCGGCTTGCAAGTCTTTCCGTTCGCCGGATGGGGCGGGTTCTATCTCGGTGCGCTCACCGGCGCGACCTCGATCAAGGTGCCGCGGATCGACAACGGCCGGTTCGATCCGGTCATCGAGATCGGTCTCGGCCTGTCGGTTGGCGTCGGCAAAACCATCGAGAAGGGACCGCTTTCCGCGGGAATGACGCTGACCTTCGAAGCCATCGTCGAAGGCGTATTCGCTGACTTCGCGCCGACCGACCGATCCGCGGCGAGCGGTTTCTTCTATCGCGTCGAGGGCACCGCCGCATTGGTCGGCAGGGTGTTCGGCAAGGTCGACTTCTTCGTCATACGCGTCGACTTCAGCGCGGAAGCGAGCGCCCGCGTCACGCTGGTCATCGAGGCGCATCAACCGATCTATGTCCAGATCGAGCTTCACATCGACGTTCGCGCCAGCATCAAGATCTTGTTCGTGCGCATCCACTTCAGTTTCTCGCTGACGCTCGACCTGGCCTTCACCATCGGGCACGCGACGTCGACGCCATGGCAGATTGCCGATGACCAGACCGCCCGGCTTGATCTGTTGGCAGCACGCAGCGGTCCGCACTGGCCGTTCCCGGCGATGCGGCCACACTACAAGCGGCTCGTGCGCTCCACGCGGCTGCTTCGTCATGTCGCCTCCGGTAACGGCCCGTCCGCCTATGGTCTCCTGGGCCGCAAGGAGATTCGTCACAGTTCGCTACCGCCGCTTTATCTGCAGAAGGCCGCTGCCGGCACGTTGACGTGGACGCCAGCCAATGTGTTTCCGGCAGGCAAGATCGAAACGCTGCGGCTGTTATGCACTCCCGGTTTCACCGTGGCCGATCCGGGGATTGGCAGCAGCGGCACGCCGGGAGCCTATCGCCTGGTCCTGACCATGGGCGCGGAAACCAGCCGTCACATCCAGTTGCGCGGCAATGCCGGGCTCGGCGTCCCAAGTGTTGCTCACAGCCTGCAGGCCACCGCGGTCGCCGATGCGCCGTTCAACCTGTTCATCGAGGCGTTCCTGCGCTGGGGGCTCAACATTGTGAAGACCGGCGATCAGGTCAGCGCCGTCGCGCTCGATGAACTTGCAGCCAACCTGCGCCTGCCCGCAACCGCAGGCACCGGGTTCTCCTACGCGAACCTGATCGCCTTCCTCAAGGACAACTTCCTCATCTCGATCGCCGGAAAGCCCACCGGTGCAACCCCCGACGAGGTGCCGGTGGCGGCATTCCCGATGCTGCCGCTGTTGTCCTTCACCGCCGACAAAGGCGCGCCGGTCGCGTTCGACCAGCCGCAATATATGCTCACCGCCGATTACAGGGCTGCACTTGACACGATCTTTTACCAGCTTTCGGCGACCGGCAAGCCCCGTCGCGATTTGCAGGACGATGCCGTGGCGGAGAGCTTCGCCCAATTCATCTTCCGGGAATGCTGCTTGATGGTGACGCAGGCGGCTGTCGATGCCTGCATCGGGCTCTTGGAATCCTTTGCCTATAAACTGGAAGCAACCACCACGCTGAAGGGCATCGTCGATGCCTTCGCACCACTCCATATTGCCATCAGCGCCCGCGGCGGCCAGAAGCTCGCCCATATCGCTGCGTTATTCGGGACCGATATCGAACGATTGCAGGCGCTCAATCCGCCGCTCGTCGCCAAGGCGCGGCTTGCCGCCGATGATACCGTTGTGGTGCCCGTCGAATTGACCGTCGGTGCGATCATCGACGACAATCGCGATCACCCGCTCGCCGCAAGGAGTTTTCAGGTCGATGCCGCGCCGCATCAGATCCGGGGTGACCGTAGTCTCAATCAGATTGCCACCGACTACGGGCTCGAAACGGCAGTGAATCTCGTCACGGGACAGACTGCGACGCAACGCGAGCTGCTGCGGCCCGACGCCAGCATCATCTGCTCCGTTCTGCAATACACCTCGCGCGTCGGCGACACGGTGGCGTCGATTGCCGCGCTCTATCTGGCGCGGCGGGCCCAACTCGGCGATGCGACCGCGCGCGCGGCGTTGGTGCCCGACATCGCGCAATGGTTCGCGCAGGCTGTGGCCGACCTCAATCCCAACCAGGACTTCGGCAGCGTCGTGCCGGCGAATACGGCGCTGAATGTACCGAAGACTTATGGCAGCGTCGCGACCACGACGTCATACACGAGCTATGCCGGAGACACGCTCGACACGATTGCCGATGCGCTCTCGCTGCTCAATCTGGCTTCACCGCCTGCCGTCCTCACCGCGTACCAGGTGGCGATCGTGCAGGCCAATCCGAGCCTGCCAAATCCGATTCCGGTCGCGACGGCAGTGAAGATTCCGGCTTTTACGCTCACGCTTCCCGCGCGCGTCGCCCTCGACGATCTCGCCGCAGGTTTGCTGCAGACGCTGGCGAAGACGATCGGGCTCATCGCCGACAATGCCGCCGCTTTGACGCCACACACCGTCATCGTGCTTCCGCCCTTTACCATCACGACGACGGCAACGGACACGTTCGCTGGCTTGGCGCAGAAGTACGATCTCGGTTACGACGCGCTTGGCAACGCGGCCGAGTCGGTTGCTGGAATCTTCGCGACCGCGCCGACGGCAACGGTCACGCTCAAGGATCTGCCGCGCGTCGGCGTCGAACAGCTCATCTCCCAGCTCATCACCGGACAGGGACTGGCCAACCAGATCAGCGGGCAGATCTCGCGCTTCCTGCTTCATGGGGTGCGGGTGCCTTCGCCTACCGACGCTCATCCGCTTACCGCGCCGCTGGTTTCGATCCTTGATCTGAGCGGACAGCAATTTCCAGGCCCCGATCCGGAGCAGTATGGCAACGGCGAGACCTATCCGATCGTGGTCTCGCTCACCGATTCCGCCGACCAGAGCTGGATCAGCTTCACCGCCACCGAGACCTTGCAGCAGGGCGAGACCCTGCCGGCGTTGCGCGCGCGCATTGCCGATTTCGATCGCCACAATCCGGCCGCTGCAACTCATCCAGAGCGGATACGCAGCGGCCTCATCGTAGGCGTTGCCGATGTCACCACGCTGACCATCCCGATCACGCAAGCGGACATGATCGCGGGCTATCCGACGCGCACGTTCACACCGGGCGTCGTAACCCCGCTTGCACCGCTGCCGCTGTATCGTCTGGTGCCGGTTCGCTACGGCGTGCAGCAATATCTCGGATGGCAGGCCGGCGCGCCGATCGTACTTCCTCGGTCCGGTACGCCGATCGATGCGCTAACCGGCGGCCCGGGAATCTGGATGTTCCCGGACACGCTGCTCGGTGCCGTGAGCGGTCAGGTTGGTGCAAGCGCCGCCTACAAGCTGTTGCAAGTCCCCGCCACCGATCTCAGCAGTTCGACGACGCCTGTCGAGGCGGCGTCCTACGGATGGGCCACACTCATTCCGTTCGGGGCCAGGCAGATCGCCCGCGATGCCGATCCTGACAAGGTGCTGCCGAACACCTATGGCGTCGGCGGCGCCGCCGCCGAGGATCGTCCGCGGCTGCTGGCGCTGTATCAGCACCTTGCCACCATGACGGCGGCCGATCTCAAGAAGGTGCGGCTCTCTCTGCTGCATCGGCCGCGGTCCGACACCACGCGGCCAGAGGGCCTAGCGTCGATTCCGCTCGATCTTGCATCGACCTATGTCCTGAAGGCCAACCTCACCACGGAAACGCGCAGCGGCGCACAACGGCTGCGCTCTCTCGGTCTCGACGACGAGAGCTTGCGCGACATCCACGCCGCGCCGATCTCCGATCCGGCTGCCTTCACCGGCCTGCTGTGGGCCGCCAGTATCACCAACAGCGGCGGATTCTATCTGAATTATCGCGGCAGCAAAGGCGAAGGCCTGCCGCCCGGCATTTTCGGCAAGGATGGCGGCGGCGGCGAAATCTGGCTGATGGTCTTGCTCCCCGACCAGACCACCGGCGCACCGTCGCAACGCGGTTTGTACGGGTTCAACAACGCCGCGGTCACCGGCGGCAATCTTCTGCCGGCCGACTGGCAGTTGTTCATGGAAATGGGAACCAACGCGCCAACCGCGAAAGTGGCGAGCGTCGATCCCGGCGTGATTGCGTTCTCGACGGCGTTGAACAACCCCGACCTCGCGCAACCCTCCGCGGCTCGGACCGCCAGCGAGCTGTTCAGCCTGATCGCCTATGGCGTGGCGGAAACAGCCGCTTTCAAGGCGAGCTATCAGGCATTGCCGGTCGGGCCGGAGGAGTCGGCGCAGAAACAGTTGAACGTCGAAATGGTGGAGCGCAAACGGATCGACGCGCCAGCCGACGCGCCTTATTGGCTCTTCCATCAGGGCCTGCGCATCGCGGGGCAAGCCAGGATATTGCTGGCACCGAACACCAGTGGCCTGCCGCCGCCCGCACAGGATCCCTATGCCGGCATCGGCGCCGACGCAGTCGCCAACCTGAACTTCCAGTATCGCGATATTTTCGGCAACCAGACGCTGCCTGCCGACGCCTGTCAGAATATCGCTTTCCCGGTGGGCTACACCGATCCGGTGGTCGGCGTCGGTCAGTGGCCGGGGGCGGTGCCGTCTTACGTTGTCGCACCCGGACAACCGTCCAATCTCATTGTGTCGATCGGCTATCAGATGCTGGGCGCGCTGCCGGGCATGACCGACCCGCTGGATGGCGTGCAGCTCCGCACGACGAAGACCATCGAGCGGCTGTCGCTGGTTTACTACCAGATGATGCGGCCGGACCTTGCGGTGCAGCTCACCACCACGCTGCCGGTCGCGCCCGACATGGGCGAGACCTACACCACCATCGCTAAAGCCGCGTTCGCCGATGTTGTCGCCGCAGCCTATCTGTTCCTGAACGGAACGCTGCAATTGCGTCAGGCCGTCGCGGATCTCAGCGTCGCGCCGACATTGGCGCAAGTGCAAGGCACGTACCGCGTCACGGCGGGCCAGATCGCTGCGATCAACGCCGCCGTCCCGATCGATGCGATCTTCGCAGCCGCCCCGACCGTGCCGCAGTTCTATACATTCGCGCCCGGTGACAGCGCGGCGTCGATCGTCGCGGCCCATGCATCGGTACCCGACGCAAAGACATTCCTGGAGCAAAATGACGGTCTTGGCCTTACGCCGGGTAAAATCCTGTCAGCGCCGGCCCGTACCATCACCAGCGGCGTTGCCGGGCCTTCGCTTGCCAAGCTCGCAGCCGTAAATCTGTGTTCGGTGGGCGGGTTGGGTAGCGCCAACGCTACGGCGTCCGGTTGTCTCGCCCCCAAGCTCACGCTGACTTTCGAGACGATCAGTCTGACCGCCAACGATGACGAGTCGCTGGCCCAACTCGCCAGCCGCTTCAGCGACGCATTGCTCGGGCTCAGCGTGGGGACCGCGCCGTCCGCGTGGAAGGTGACGCCCGCCGACCTTGCCAGCGCAAATGCCGGCGTCGCTCCGTTCTTTGCCGACAATCAAATCATCACGATACCGGATGCGCTGGTCGTGAAGAACGACACGCTGGCCAGCATCGCGGCTCGCCACAGCGAGTACAGCGTGGACAGCCTTTCGTCGAGAAATACCGGTGTGGCGGACGTCTTCCCGTCAGGTCTCGCCACGCTTTTGACCGCCACCCAGATCGCGCCGGTGCAGGTGACGCTCGGTGATTTCGCCGCCGGCCATGGTCTTACCGGCGATCAACTGGTTGCCGCGAACGGCACGACGTTACTCAAGACCACTGCGCCGTTGGGCATACCGGGCATGACGAACCTGCCGGCCGTCGGCGGGGCTGTCGTTGCTTACTATCTCGCCGCCGGTCAGACCCTCGCCGCGGCGGGCAGCGTTTTCGCGCAGACCGCGGAAGCTTTCGCCACCACCAATCAGGCGCTTCCCAATCGTTTCTCTGGATCGCCCGTGTTCATCAGCGGCGCGCATCGCGTGCAGGCGAACGATGCGGATTCGTTTGCAACGTTGTTGATCAAGGCGGAGGCGGCCGGCGTTGCCAGTACGATCGCCGAACTGGTTGCCCTGATCGATGCGCAACCTGCCTCGCTCCGTCCGCGCGCGCTCTACACCGGCGCCGCCGTCGCAACGCCGTCGGCGATGAGCCTGCAGGCGCTGGCCGATCTCTACAACGTCACGCCGTCGCAACTGGCGCTCGCCAATCCCGGACAACTCCGTTTCACCGCCGCGTCCGGCAACATCAGCTTTCAGGGCCGCGGCCTGACCGTCACGATCCACGACACGCTCAATGCGCTGTCGGCTGCGTTCAACCGGATCTACGGAATCGACGCGCCGGTCGAAGCGCTCGCTGCGGCCAATGCCATGACGTTGCTGGTCGCCGCCGGCCAGCCTCTGCTGTTGCCGGTCTGTGCTGCGGTGGCGAGCGCCGAACTCGATCCCGTCAACGTCGGCTACCCCGATTCGATCTTCAAGATCGAAGTGGCGATGACACTCGCGCGCACGCAAACCGAATGCATCAATCCGAATTTCCGCGACGCCGCGGCCGCCAATGTCGCGAAGGCGACAAGCGCCATTCCGCCTGCCGCGCAGGCCCAGAGCCGGCAAACCCTGTCGCTGATCGGTTTCGCCAGACAGTTCGAGGAAGCGCTGCCCCATGTGAAAATCGCCACGGGCCGTCGCGGCAGCGGTGCCGACCCGTCAGGGCAGACCAGCCCGCGCGACCTCTGGGCAGTGGTGTTCGGCCCGAAAGGCTTCAGCTCCGTTGCGCTCGACGGCACGAACGCAGATTTCTACGGCGTGCGACCGCTTTGGCGAAAGCTGATCACGCGCAACCACGTGATGTTCAAGGAATTCCATGACGGCTGGGACGCCGAGGCGACGGCTCACAGTTTCCAGAGCGTCGACATCGAGAGCTGGGCGCTGGGTTTCCTCAGTGTCATGGACCTGATGCTGTCGCCGGGCTACGCGGTGCCACTCTATGCGCTCGACTTCGACGCGAGTGCCGGTGTCTATGCGAAGATCGTCGGCGCGAAACAGGCGCTGGTTGCAGCGATCGGAGCGGGCGTCGCTTCGATCCTCGCTCAATCGCCCGGCACCGATCAGGCTGCGGCCCGCACCAAGCTGCAGGATCGGCTCAAGATGACGTTGGCCGACAATTATCGGACCACCGCAATCGTCCAGTTCCCCGTGACCGTGACGGGCACCACGGCCCATGGTCCGGCAAGGCTCGTCGGCAAGCCGCTGTCGTTACGCCCGGTTACATCGGCGACCACGCGCGGGCTCGACAGCCTTGCCGCAAGTTTCGGCGTCTGGAACGTGTATCTCGCCGAAATCGTCGCCGAGATGCCGAAAGTTCTCAATCAGCAACTGACGATCACCATCGGCGCCTCGCAATACGCGATCGTGCCCGACAGCACGATCGCGGCGATCGCCGCGTTCTTCGGCTATCCGACCATTCAAGCCTTCGTCGCGGCGTTGCCGCAGGCCGACAATGATGTGCTGTTCGCAAAAGATATCGAACTCAATCTGCAGGGATTGAGGCGGGCCGTCAGCGATACACCCGGCACGTTCGAGGAGCTTGCGCAGTATTTCGATATCTCGGTCGGTCAGGTGGCGCGGGCCAATGCGAATGTCAGCGGAGTGTTTGTGCAGAACGCAATGCTGGCCTATCCCGGCAAGCCGGATGTGACGATCACGATCGCCGCGCCCGCCACGACAACGCTGCTCGGCGCGACGCAGATGTTCACCGGGCAGGCGGCGCCCAGCGTGCAGGCCCTGGCGCAAGCCAATCGAAATGCGCCGGTGATCGCCCCGACGCTCACTGCGAAGGTCGTGGAGATGCTTCCGGAGCATTCGCTCAGCACCGGCAAGCTCGATCTTTCCAAGGCGTCCTCGACCGTGGACATCCTGTTCAATATCGCAAGTCAGGAACAGCACAAGAAGGTGTTTCTCGATCTCGCCTATGAGATCAGCGAGGTCGAATACGACATTCAGGTGGTGCCGAACACCGGCGGCTATGAACGCTCCGAATGGTTGTCGCTGATCATTCCCATCAATCGGCAAAACGGCGCGCCGCAGGGTGTCTCGATCAGTCCCGGCATCCAGGAGATACCGGTGCCGCTGCGGTTCTATCCATCCAATCCCACGCTGCTTGGGCAGGGCGGCGGTGCAACCGAGGCCGCAGCCACCACGCTTGGCGATGCTAGATTGTGGACCTATTCCAGCGGCTATCGCCTGCAAATGGCCGAGCAGGACAAGGCGACTTTTATCGTGACGTCGAATGCGGCGGCCGGATATCAAATGTCGCGCGCGGCCGACGATCCGGCGTCCGTGATGCCGCTGTTCGAGGCGCTTGCGCAATTCATCACCGTCTATCCACAAATCCGTCCCGCGCTGTCGTCGCTGCTCAGCGACACAGGCAATGCAGCCGCCCAGCTCGCCGCCGCCAGTGCGTTTGCCGACATGGCTGCCGCCGTGGCAGGCGCCTGGGCGCGCCGCTGGGCGCCGATCCAGATCCGGTTGGCCGCGTCTACAAGCGATATACCTTTCCCGCCGGTGCCGGTGGCTTTCGACGTCACCTTCACCGCGCAGTGGTCGCTCGATCCCCCTGCCATCGACACCGTGGTGTTGACGCTGGCATCGGATGCCCCGACCGGCGTGGTGCCATTCCCGGATCTCACCGCCATCTGGCGCGATACAGTGCTCCGCCCGATCAAGCAGAGCGTCGGCGCTCGTTCTTGCGTCTACCAGTTTCAGCCGTCGGCGGAGCATCCCACGCAGAACATTCCGGCCTTCGACGCCGTCGGCTACACGTGGAATTTCGCCGGCCTTAACGTGGTGCTGCAGCAAACCGCAATATCGGCACTCGAAATCACCCGCAACGCGGTGCTTGTGTCGCAAGGACCGACGGCGGAGGCCTTTGTCTATACGACACCGATCGCCGGCTTCAATCAGCCGCTGCTCCCTTTTGTCCAGCAGGGCGGCCTCATCGACATCACAGGCCTGGGCGCAAATCCCGGCAGCGCGTTGTCAGGCGCCCTCGCAGTGTTGTTGGCTGGCGATCCCGCGACCGCGCGCGCGATGCGGCTGGCATTGCAATACGGATATGAACTCGCGCCCCCTTTGGGCGGCGGCCAGCCGATCATCAGCAACCTGCCGATTGCCTTCTTGCCGCAATTCGCCGCGGACCAGGCCGGGGATGTCCAGTCCGTGATCGACTACTGGTTTGGACGCACCACCGTGTCGCAAACGAACGGCCGCATTTTGTTCGATCTCACCATCTATTCCGGCATGCCGGAGCACCCCGATCGACCGGTGCTTGCGGTCCAGCGGCTCGAATACCGCCTGAATTGATGCAGGAGGCCGAGCCATGAATCCCGGCCCGCAAAACGCGGCAAAGCGAGGTCTATGCAGCCAGCATCGCCGCGAACGGCATTCTCCGCTATCTGGTTTGGCGATCGCCGGGTAAGCAAGCCGCGGCTGGGTAAGAAAGATTTCATAACAAGTTTGCTGGTGCCTAAAGCTTAAGCGAGTTTTGTTCAAGCGGGCCATTGGAACGATATGATCTTTGCGGAAACCTCATTCTGCAGTCCTTTTAAGACAAAAAGCTGTGTAACTGCCCTAAATTTTAGCATGTGCGGTTGCAAATCAATCACCGATAATCGAGCGTTCAAATTGCATTTATGCACGATAACGTGCACTTTTCCGGCATTTCATTTTGCGTTTAGCGGAGCGAACAATGCCTTCGCTCCGCACGGTCGTCGGCCAAAGCGCGAGTCGGCGGTAGGTACAGCATGAGGCTTGCAATCAACGACCGCGGAATGTCGAAAATAAAGCGCGGCATCGAATTTGCTTTTGGACCTTTGCTTCTCATCCTAATCTGGTGGGTCGCCTTCAAGGCGCAGCTGGTAAACAAAGATTTGTTGCCGTCTCCGATCGATACTCTGCGAGATACTTCCGCGATCATTGCAGCCGGCAAGATGACAGGTGACTTCTCCAGAACCTTGATCCGCGTCGGGTATTCAATAGTCATCGCCGTCTTTGCCGGCGTACCTATTGGCATCCTTTTAGGAGCGAACGCGGCGATCTATCGTTCGGTAGAATTCATCATCGATTTTTTTCGCTCGACGCCTGCTACGGCGCTTTTCCCGCTGTTCTTGCTGTTATTCGGGCTCGGCGATTTTGCAAAGATTGCGGTTGCCGCATTCGCTTCATGGCTAGTGATCATCTTCAACGTTGCTTACGGCGTCATGAACGCGCGTCAAACCCGCATTCTTGCGGCCCACTCGATGGGCGCGTCATCGCTGCGAATCTTCAAGGATGTCATCTTCTACGAGACTTTGCCGCAGATCTTTATTGGTTTGCGAACCGCCGCGTCGCTCGCACTCGTCGTTATCATCGTAGCCGAGATGTTCATCGGCGCGACGGACGGTCTCGGGCACCGCATTATCGACGCCCAGATATCTTATTCCCTAACTGATATGTACGGGTCGATCTTGGTCGCGGGCGGGATGGGTTACGGGCTCAATCTCGCGCTGCTTCTTGTCGAACGTTCGCTGGTTCACTGGTCGGGCAAATAGTCCGTCGAATTCAAAACCTTGGAGGCCACCATGATGATAACAGAGCGTCTGATCGTCGTTTCGTCCGCGCTGTTGCTTTGCACGGCGAGCGCCCAGGCGGCGTGTAGCAAGATGGAGAAGGTGAACGCTGTTTGGCTGCCGATCATGCAGACCACCGCGTACTACGTCGCAATTGAGGAAAAGCTATTTGAAAAAGCCTGTATCGAAATCGTCTCGACAAAAATGGAATCACCAAACCAGATTATCGACGCGCTCGTCGCCGAACGCGCGGACTTTGGGCCACCCGGAGCTGCCGCGGGAATTGCGATGATCGCAGAGTCTAAGTTCCCCGGAAAGATGAGGGTATTTGGCTTGCAGGGCGGCGGCATCGCCGTGAACCGCATCAACGATGCGCTTATCGTAAAGCCGGACAGTCCCGTCAAAGGGTTTGCGGATCTGAAGGGAAAAAGCCTCGGCCATGTTCCGGGTATCCAGTGGCGAACCATCGCTCGCCACATGGTCCGCGCATCGAAACTCAATCCCGACACCGATGTCCAACTCGTGGAACTCGCTGTTGGTCTGCAGGTGCCGGCCGTGATCGGAGGGACCGTCGATGCAACTTTGTCGCTTGAACCGGTCGGATCGGTCGCGGTGGCCTCCGGCAAGGCAGTCAGGGCCGTCACAAATCCGGGAGCGCAGCTGATCGCAGATCCGTTCTACTCGGGAGCGGCGATCATGACCACAAAATTCCTGAAGGAACGGCCTGACACCGCGCGCAAAATCGTCGCCGTGATCGATGAAGCGACCGATATGGTCAATGCCGGCTTCGACAAATACAAGGCTGTCCTGTCGAAATATACGCCGATCAAGGACGACCAGCTGCAGGATATTGCGCAGCCCTATCTTCGCGGGTTCAAGGACCTCAACGAGACCGATCTCAAATCGTATCAGGCGTTGGTGGATATCTTCGTCAAGGAAGGTGTGATTTCCAACCCAATGAATGTTCACGACAAGATCCTGACAAAATCCGAACTCGGAAACTAAGTGCCGGACATGACGAGCAACGCGTCGCCAATACTTATTGCGAAGCGATCGTTGGACGCCGGTCGCTCGGCCTCGGTGCCTGCGGACGCGATGCGACAGCCCTATCTAACCGTGCGCGGCCTATCCAAGACATTCCAGGGCACGACGATCTATGATTCATTTTCGATCGATCTGCCCATGGGTAAGTTTATCTCGATCTTCGGCCCCAATGGCTGCGGAAAGAGCACGCTGATCAATATGATCTCCGGACTCGTTCCGATGAACGCCGGTGAAGTTCTATACGATGGCCAGTCGATCCAGGATACGAAGACCTCATACGTGTTCCAGAACTACCGTGAAGCCTTGTTTCCATGGCTTCGAGCGATCGACAATATTCACTATCCTCTTAAGGTCATGGGAATCGAGCGTGCGGAGCGACAGCGCCGCGTCGACAAACTTCTAGCCGACTTCGATGTGCCGTTCGATCTCAATGGCTACCCATATGCCCTCTCGGGTGGTCAGCAGCAGACAATTTCGATTCTGAGGGCTTTGATCACCGAGCCGGAGGTGCTGTTTCTGGACGAGCCGTTCTCGGCACTCGACTATGAAATGACATTGTTCATGCGCGAGCGACTGCAGCACATCTTCATGAAGATGAAGACGACCATGATACTTGTGTCGCATGACCTCGAAGAAGCAATACAGCTTGCGGACCAGGTCATCCTGTTGACGCGCCGCCCGACCCGGGTCGCAGAGGTCGTTGACGTCAAGCTGCCGTGGCCGCGCGATCTGGATGTCACAACCGGTGAAGCGTTCATCGGCCTGAAGCGTCATTGCCTTGATCGGTTCTGGCGCGAAGTCAAACGCGACTAATCCTTGAAAACCAATCGAGATACCACGGAGATAGACATGAAGAAGCGCCGCTTTCGCGCCGCCGCGGTTCAGACGCTCGCCCGCTTGGGCGACTATGAGCACAATATCGCGCTTGCGACGGGGTTTGTGGAAGACGCGGTTCGGCAAGGGGTCGAACTGATCGTGTTTCCCGAATGCATGGATACCGGCTACCTGTTCGACTCTGCCGAACATTGCCGGGCACTCGCCGAGACGGTCACGGACGGCCCTTTTGTGTTGGCTCTGTCTGCGCTGGCGCGCAAACACCGCGTCTATATCGCCAGCGGCATCACGGAATGGGACCCGTCCAAAGAGAAAATCTTCAATTCTGGCGTCATGTTCGGTCGAACTGGTAAGCTCGTGTGTCACTATCAAAAGCAGTTTCTGGCAACACACGACCAAAACTGGTTCAGTTTTGGCGAGCTGGGGTGTCCTGTCGTCGATACCGATCTGGGCCGCATCGGATTGCTGATCTGCTTTGACGGACGAATTCCTGAGATCTTCCGGGCGATGGCAATGCAAGGAGCGGAGGTCATCGTCGATATGGCAAACTTTTTTGCCATGGATCAGGCCGACATGTGGGGACCCGCCCGCAGCTACGAAAACGGCCTTTGGCTGGTGGCCGCGACCAAAGCGGGATACGAGCGCTCCATCTACTATCCGGGCGGTAGCATGATCGTAGATCCCAGGGGCAGGGTACTGTCCAGAGTTCCTTATGACACGCACGGGCTTGCGGTATCGGACATTGACCTCGACGAAGCCGCGAATAAATCGATCTATGCGGACAATGATAAAATTGCAGACCGCCGTCCCGAGACCTACGGAATCATGGCTCTGCCCTACAAAAATACGCCGGTCTACAAGATCGCCGAGGTGCCCCTGGTCCCGGCGAACGCGGTCGCTAAAGTCGCCGCCGTTCAGATCCATGTTACGTGCGACTGCACTATTGCAGAGGTGCTGGACATGATCGACCACACTGCGAAGCTCGGCGTCAAGGTACTGACCTTGCCCGAATATGTTTTCGCTTCTCATGCGATTCCAAATGCCGCTGAAGCTGTCGCGCTTTCAGATCAGATGCCTGAACTTCTGCAACGGGTGGCGATAATCGCCCTGAAGTACCAATGCTTGATCGCGGTTCCAGGCGTTGAACGCTCAGTAACCGGACTGTTCGTGACGACGTTTCTCGTCGGACCGGATGCGGGTGACGTGCGAAAGTACCGGAAGACCCATTTAACCGCCGAGGAGCGCAAATGGGCTATCCCGGGCGATGGCTACCCTGTTTTCGATACGCCGTTTGGCCGCATCGGCGTCATGTCCGGCTATGACGCCGTCTTTCCCGAAACGTCTCGATGCTTGGCAATCGGTGCAGCCGATATCATTCTCTGGCCGGCTTCTCTCAGGGAGCCGTTTGAGCGCGAGCTTCTCGCCATTCCACGTGCTGAAGATAATAGGGTCGCGGTCGTGCTGGCTAATAGAACAGACGCTCAATACCCCGGCGGCAGCGTCGTGATTCCACCAAACGGTTTCCCTGTTTGGGATATTAATGTCGCCGCGCCGCGGATTCTGAAGCACGGCGCGGTGATGCCGAAGCATATCGATCTTGCCGTCTGTCGTCAGAAGTTGATGATTCCAAAGGTCGATATGTTCGCTAATCGGTTGGTCGAGACTTATGCGCCGATAGTTGCCGCGTAATACTTGGACCTGGAATGCGGCCCACAAATGCTCGAAAATGATCGGTTTTAGGAGTGCGGATCACGAAGGCAGACGCGACCAAGGAGGAACGCTCAGTGATGTATAACTGGGATGATATTATCTGCTTCTTGGAGGTCGCGCGGGCACGCAATCTGGTTCGGGCCGGACAAAAACTGAAGGTTGACCATACCACGGTCGGCCGTCGTGTCAGAGAGCTCGAGCGATGTTTGAATACGACTTTATTCAAGCGCAGCAAGTCCGGGTTTTCTCTGACGGAGGCCGGACTGCGTCTAATGCAATATGCTGAGGGAATGGAAAACAACGCGAACGCGATCATTGAAACCGTCGTCGGCACCGCAGATGCCGCGGGCGCAGTGCGAGTTGCGAGTATGGAGGGCATCGGCAGCATGTATCTGACAATATGCATGGCCGAGTTTCAAAAAGCCCACCCGTCAATCCAAGTCGAATTGATTACGGATACGCGCCTTCTAGATATGACGAGGCGTGAGGCGGACGTGTTCATCAGCTTCTTCAAGCCGAAAGGGCGACGGCTCTTGGTCAAGAAGATCGGCGAGTTCAGAGTTTTTCTGTATGCTTCGAGCGATTATATCGAGAAACACGAGCGACCTTCCGACCTGAAGGATCTCGACTCCCACAATTTCATCGATTTCATCGACGAGCATATTCACATCAAGGAGAACCGCTGGCTTTCGGATATTTTGAGGCCGCCCCACGTGGTATTTCGAAGCACGAGTTTAGTTTCGCAATATATGGCTGCGTCGAATGGTGTGGGTATCGCAATGCTGCCGTCATTCGTCGCTGCGCAAAACGATGATTTGCGGCCGATTCTTCCAAACTATTTTTCAGTTCGGGATATCTGGATATCGGTTCATGAAGACATGCTGCATATTGGACGGATCAAAGCCGTGTTGAGGTTTCTTGAAAAGCGAATTGCAGCCGACGGCGACTATCTTAAATCGGCGAAGGCCCACCTCAGGAGAGACAACTAGGTGTTTGGTCCTGCAGGGTGATGGCGCTATCCTGACGCGACAGTTAGAGGAGATAGTTGCCACGCGTGTGCGCTCCGTATGCGCTGGGCCGTCGAAAAGCCGAGAAAACGTCGCGCTATGGCGTAGGATGGCGTGCACCTGACGCATCTGGAAGACCGGAATGTACTGAAAAAAATGCAGCTAAATCATTCACATAGATTTGCCGTGGCGCCGATGATGGATTGGACCGACCGGCATTGCCGCGTGTTTCACCGGCGGCTGACGCGCCGCGCCTGGCTCTATAGCGAAATGCTCACCACCGGCGCGGTGATCCGTGGCGACCGCAGGCGCCTGCTCGGCTTCGATCCTTCGGAACACCCGCTCGCGCTGCAGCTCGGCGGCGCCTCGCCGCGCGATCTCGCCATCGCCGCGACGATCGGCGAGGACTTCGGCTATGACGAGATCAACCTGAACGTCGGCTGTCCGTCCGACCGGGTCCAGGACGGCCGGTTCGGCGCCTGCCTGATGGCGGAGCCGGCGCTGGTCGGCGCATGCGTCGCGGCGATGAAGCGCGCGGTCGCGATCCCGGTCACGGTGAAATGCCGGATCGGCATCGACGATCAGGATCCGGACGTCGCGCTCGACGTGCTGGCGCGCGCGGTCGTCTCGGCCGGCGCCGATGCGCTGATCGTGCATGCGCGCAAGGCCTGGCTCGGCGGATTGTCGCCGAAGCAAAATCGCGACGTGCCGCCGCTCGACTATCCGCTGGTGTACCGGCTGAAGCGCTCGCTGCCGAAGGTGCCGGTGATCATCAATGGCGGCATCGCGGGCGTCGCCGAAGCGGCGTCGCATCTGCCGCATGTCGACGGCGCGATGCTAGGCCGCGCGGCCTATCGCGAGCCTTGGCGGCTGCTCGGCGTCGACCCGATGCTGTTCGGCGAAGCGGCGCCCCATGCCGGCATGAAGGCCGCGCTGGAGTCGATGACGCCGTATATCGCCGATCAGGTGGCGCAAGGCACGCGATTGCACGCCGTCACCCGGCATTTCGTCGGCGCGTTTCACGCCGTGCCGGGCGCGCGCGCGTTCCGCCGGCATCTGGCGGAGCAGGGCGTCAAGCCTGGGGCGGGGGTCGAGGTGCTGCGCGACGCGATCGCGATG
>CAXUBE010000002.1:0-50905 GCA_964249215.1 uncultured Rhodopseudomonas sp.
TTGATCAGGTTGGCGCGATAGGCCGCGCTGCCATGAATATCGGCGATCAGGCGCTGTTCTGCGATGGCGCCGCCGTCGAGCGCCGACGCCGGCCAGTTCGCCTGCAGCGCGGCTTCGATCGCGCCGACCCGCATCACGCCGTCCTGCGACGCGCCGGTGGCGGCGACGCGGATCTCGCCGGCCCTGCTTTTCGCGACGAACACGCCGGTCAGCGCGAAGCGCGACGCCGGGTGGCGCATCTTGGCGTAGCCGGCCTTGGCGGGAATCGGAAACGCCACCGCGGTGATGAGCTCGTTCGGCTCCAGCGCGGTGCTGAACAGGCCCTTGAAGAAATCGCCGGCGGCGATGCGGCGCCTGTCGGTGATCACCGTCGCGTTCAGCGCCAGAACCGCGGCGGGATAATCCGCGGCCGGATCGTTGTTGGCGATCGAGCCGCCGATGGTGCCGCGATAGCGCACCGCCGGATCGCCGAGCACCGAGGTGAGATGCACCAGCGCCGGGATGGCGCGGTTAACGGCGGCGTTGTGGATGATGTCGTAATAGGTGGTCGCCGCCTTGATCGTGAGGGTGTCGGCGTTGGCCTCGATGCCGATCAGTCCCGGGATGCGGCCGATGTCGATCACGTCGGAGGGCGCGGCGAGCCGTTGCTTCATCACCGGGATCAGCGTGTGGCCGCCGGCGAGGTAGGTCGCATCGCTGCCCTTGGCGAACAGCGCTGCGGCCTCGTCGACGGTCGCGGGGCGGTGGTAGGTGGTCTCGTACATTCTGCTTCTCCCAAATCGGCGCGACGTATTTCTTTTATCTCCCTCCCCTTTCGGGGAGGGAGACAAGCGGACTTATTCCGCCGCCTGCTGCATATGGATCGCGCGCCAGACCCGGTCCGGCGTCGCCGGCATCTCCAGCCTGTTGTGGCCGATCGCGTCGGTGATGGCGTTGATCACCGCGGGCGAGGAGCCGATCGCGCCGGCCTCGCCGCAGCCCTTCACGCCGAGCGGGTTGCCGGGGCAAAGCGTCGTGGTGTGCGACAGTTTGAAGGACGGCAGATCGTCGGCGCGCGGCATCGCGTAGTCCATGAACGAGCCGGTCGTGAGCTGGCCGCTCTCGTCGTAATAGGCGCCTTCCAGAAGCGCCTGCCCGATGCCCTGCGCGAGGCCGCCATGCACCTGGCCTTCGACGATCATCGGATTGATGAGCCGGCCGAAATCATCCGACGCGACGAAGTCGATGACTTCAGTCTTTCCGGTTTTCGGATCGACCTCGACCTCGCAGATGTAGGCGCCCGAGGGAAAGGTGAAGTTGGTCGGGTCGTAGAATGCGCCTTCCTTGAGGCCGGGCTCCATGCCGTCCGGCAGGTTGTGCGCGGTGTAGGCGGCAAGCGCGACCATGGGCAGCGCGATCGACTTGTCGGTGCCGGTGACCTTGAACTCGCCGTTCTCGATCACGATGTCGCTTTCGCTCGCTTCGAGCTGATGCGCCGCGATCTTCTTCGCCTTGGCCTCGATCTTTTCCATCGCCTTGAAGATAGCGGACATGCCGACGGCCGCGGAGCGCGAGCCGTAGGTGCCCATGCCGAATTGCACCTTGTCGGTGTCGCCGTGAACGATCTGAACCTGGTCGACGGAGATGCCGAGCCGTCCGGCGACCAGTTGCGCGAAGGTGGTCTCGTGGCCCTGGCCGTGGCTGTGCGATCCCGTCAGCACCTCGATCGTCCCGACCGGATTGACGCGCACCTCGGCGGATTCCCACAGGCCGACGCCGGCGCCGAGCGAGCCCACGGCTTTCGACGGCGCGATGCCGCAGGCCTCGATGTAGCAGGAGAAGCCGATGCCGCGCAGTTTGCCTTCGCCCTTGGCTTTCGCCTTGCGCCCCGGAAATCCCGCATAGTCGATCGCCTGCAAGGCCTGATCGAGCGACGCGCCGAAATCACCGATGTCGTAGGCCATGATCACCGGCGTCTGATGCGGGAATTGCGTCACGAAATTCTTGCGGCGCAGTTCGGCCGGATCGACCTTGAGCTGGCGCGCCGCCGTTTCCATCAGGCGTTCTAAGAGATAGCTCGCCTCCGGGCGGCCCGCGCCGCGATAGGCGTCGACCGGCGTGGTGTTGGTGTAGACGCCGATCACCTCGGCATGGATCGCCGGGATGTTGTACTGGCCCGACAGCAGCGTCGCGTAGAGATAGGTCGGCACCGACGACGAGAACAGCGACATGTACGCGCCGAAATTGGCGTGGGTCTTCACCCGCAGACCGAGGATTTTGTTGTCCTGGTCGAAAGCCATCTCTGCTTTCGACAGATGGTCGCGGCCGTGCGCGTCGGTGAGAAAAGCCTCGGAGCGGTCGCTGGTCCATTTCACCGGGCGGCGGACTTTCTTCGACGCCCATAGCGCAACCATTTCTTCGGGATAGATGAAGATCTTCGAGCCGAAGCCACCGCCGACGTCGGGCGCCACCACGCGCAGCTTGTGTTCCTGTGCGATGTTGTAGAATGCCGACAACACGAGTCGCGCGACGTGCGGGTTTTGCGACGTGGTGTGCAGCGTGAAATGCTCTTCCGCGTCGTTGTATTCGGCGATCGCGGCGCGCGGCTCCATCGCGTTCGGCACCAGGCGGTTGTTGAGCAGTTCCAGAGACACAACGTTCGCGGCCTTGCCGAAGGCGTCGCTGACGGCGGCTTCGTCGCCGATCACCCAGTCATAAACCTGATTGCCCGGCGCTTCGGGATGCAACTGTGCCGCACCCGGTGCGATCGCCGCCTTGATGTCGGGAACCGCCTGCAAGACCTCGTAATCGACCACGACGGCTTCGGCGGCATCGCGCGCGAGGTTCTTGGTCTCCGCGATCACCACCGCGACGGCCTGTCCCGCGAAGCGCACGGTTTCCGGCGCCATCGCCGGCCACGCGCCCATCTTCATCGCGCTGCCGTCCTTTGAGGAGACCGCCCAGCCGCAGATCAGATTGCCGATCTTGTCGTCGACGAGCTGCTGGCCGGTCAGCACATCGACGACGCCCGGCATCGCCTTGGCGGCGGTCGCATCGATGCTTTTGACCTTGGCGTGCGCGTGCGGGCTTCGCACGAAATGCGCGAACGTCATGCCCATCACCTTGATGTCGTCGACGTAGCGGCCTTTGCCGGTGATGAAGCGACGGTCTTCCTTGCGCACGACGCTCGCGCCGATGCCTTCCACGCCCATGACGATCTCCCTGCCGGAGGTGATGTCCGCGGCTTCCATCGAAGCACGCGGTCTTGAAACGATCGCTCTGTCGAGCGGCCGAAATGTCGAACGGGAGTCGCTGCCGCTATTCGGCGGCCTGCGCGACCTTCATGCGGCCTGCGGCGTCGAGCACCGATTTGACGATGTTGTGGTAGCCGGTGCAGCGGCAGATATTGCCTTCGAGCTCGTGGCGCACGGTGTCCTCGTCGAGCTCGCCGCCGTGACGGTGCACGATGTCGATCGCCGACATGATCATGCCCGGCGTGCAGTAGCCGCATTGCAGGCCGTGATTGTCGCGGAACGCGGCCTGCATCGGATGCAGCTCGTCGCCTTTGGCGATGCCCTCGATGGTGGTGACGTTGGCGCCATAGGCCTGGCCGACCAGCGTAGTGCAGGATTTCACCGCGCGGCCGTCGATATGGACGATGCAGGCGCCGCACTGGCTGGTGTCGCAGCCGACATGGGTGCCGGTGAGGCCGAGATGATCGCGCAGCAGATGCACGAGCAGCGTGCGGTCCTCGACGTTGGCCGAAACCGCTTTGCCGTTGACGGTAAGTTTGACGGTGGACACGCGCGAGCCTCCCGATGGTGCTTTTATAATTGTTCCAATTAGACGCACAGCCGCGCCACAATGCAACGGGATTTTTTGCGGTATCCGGCGGCGTCGCGGCATTCTGGAACCGAACTTCCGGCCTCCGGTTATCGGGCTGATAATCCGCCGGCGCTTCTCCGTCACGACACGCACGGACATCTCGCAAGGTTGAACGCATGGCCTTGAGCAACACGGATCCGGCCTCCCGCGTCGCGGACGTCGGGCAAGCCAAGGTCAATGCCAAGGTCACTGCCAAGGTTGCTGCCAAAGCAACGGCCGCAGCGGTCGGCGCAGACCCCGGCGCCGACCGCATCATCGACAGCGACATCCCGGCGCGGCTCGACGCGCTGTTGTGGAGCGGCTTCCACACCCGCGTGGTGCTGGCGCTCGGCATCACCTGGATTCTCGACGGGCTGGAAGTGACGCTGGCCGGCGCGCTGTCGGGCGCGCTGAAGCAAAGCCCGACCATGCAGTTCTCCAATTTCGACGTCGGCATCGCCAACAGCGCGTATCTCGGCGGCGCGGTGCTCGGCGCTCTGGGCTTCGGCTGGCTCACCGACCGCATCGGCCGCAAGAAGCTGTTCTTCATCACGCTGGCGCTTTATCTCGCGGCGACCGCGGCGACCGCGTTGTCGTGGAGCGTCGCGAGCTACGCGCTGTTTCGCTCCCTCACCGGCGCCGGCATCGGCGGCGAATACACCGCGATCAACTCGACCATCCAGGAACTGGTGCCGGCGCGCTATCGCGGCTGGACCGATCTCGTCATCAACGGCAGCTTCTGGATCGGTGCGGCGATCGGCGCGGTCAGCGCCATCGTTCTGCTGGAGCCCGGCTTCGTCGCGCCGGACCTCGGCTGGCGCATCGCCTACATGACCGGCGCGGTGCTCGGGCTGTTCGTGTTGGTGATGCGGCTCTGGATTCCGGAAAGCCCGCGCTGGCTGATGATCCACGGCCAGCCGGATCGCGCCGATGCCATCGTCGCCGGCATCGAGCAGGTGTCGAGGCGCGCCGCGGACGCGCCGCGGGTGCTGCCGACGCTGAAACTGCGGATGCGCGATCACACGCCGCTGCGCGAGGTCGCGCGCGCGCTGTTCTCCACCTACCGGCAGCGCTCGCTGGTGGCGCTGGCGCTGATGGTGGCGCAGGCGTTTTTCTACAACGCGATCTTCTTCACCTATGCGCTGGTGCTGACCGATTTCTTCGGCATCGCGCCGAGCAATATCGGCTGGTACCTGCTGCCGTTCGCGGCGGGGAATTTTCTGGGACCGCTGCTGCTCGGCCGGCTGTTCGATACGCTCGGCCGCCGGGTGATGATCCCGCTGACCTACGGCGTCTCCGGCGTGCTGCTCGCGGTCTCCGGCTATCTGTTCTCGATCGACGCGCTCAGCGCGCAGTCGCAGACCGTCGTGTGGATGGTTATCTTCTTCTTCGCGTCGCCGGCGGCGAGCGCGGCTTACCTCACGGTCAGCGAAACCTTCCCGCTCGAGGTCCGCGCGCTGGCGATCGCGCTGTTTTACGGCGTCGGCACCGCGATCGGCGGCGTCGCAGGACCGGCACTTTTCGGCCGCCTGATTGACACAGGATCGCGCGGCAGCGTGTTTTTGGGCTATCTCCTTGGTTCTGCTCTGATGTTGGGAGCGGCCGTGGTGTCGCGCCTTTATTCCGTCTCAGCGGAGCGCAAATCGCTCGAAGCTGTTACTAAGCCATTGGCATCGGTAGAGGATTCAATATGAGCGCTGAACCTGCGAAAATCGACGCGGTCGACCCGCCGGATGCCGTCCCGCTCCCGCGTGCGCTGATTCCGCATCTGGATCGTTGCGCGATCCTTCTCGACATCGACGGCACGCTGCTCGACCTGGCGCCGACGCCGCGCGAGGTATGGGTGCCCCCGGGGTTGGAGAACACGCTGACGACGTTGCTGAAAAAGACCTCCGGCGCGCTGGCTTTGGTCAGCGGCCGCTCGCTCAACGACATCGATCTGATCTTCGCGCCGCAGCGGTTTCCCGCGGTCGGCGGCCACGGTGCCGAGATGCGGCTCGACGGCGAGACCGCGGCTGTCGCGGTCCACGCCCCGCCATTGGACCAGGAATTGAAAGGCAAACTCGCCGCGATCGCGAAGATCAGCCCAGGTATCCTGTTGGAAGACAAGGGCTATTCGCTGGCGCTGCATTACCGCCTGGCGCCTCATGCCGAGCAGTCGATCTACGATGCGGTCGCCGCGATTCGTCAGGATCATCCCGACGCGCCGATCGAAGTACTCCCGGGAAAATCGGTGTGCGAGATCAAGCACGCCGGATTCACCAAGGCCACCGGGGTGTTGGAGCTGATGCGGCACGCGCCGTTCGAAGGCCGGAATCCGGTGTTCATCGGCGACGACGTCACCGACGAGACCGTGTTCGCGATCATGCCGCAGTTGCGCGGCATGGCGTTTTCGGTCGGCCGCCGCAGCGAAGGCGTCGCCGGACACTTCGACGAGCCGCGCGATGTCCGCCAATGGCTCGCACATTTGCTTGACGACATCGGCGTGCACCCCAATTAGCTGGGGTTGTCGCGGATTCCGGTTCCGCTTCAAACCTTTGCGGCATGCCTTACAGGAACCATCTTGATGAACGGCCGTTTATCCGGCGCGCAGTTGCAGCCGCTCGTGCCGGAGAATCGTCGTGAATCTCGTCGTCGTGTCGAACCGGGTTGCGCGCGCCAGCGCCAAAGAACCGATGACCGGCGGGCTGGCCGCTGCATTGCTCCCCGTGGTCGAGACCTCCGGCGCGATCTGGGTTGGCTCCAGCGGCCGGTTGCGCGATGGCGCGCAAAAGGAGCCGTTCGCGGAAATCGAGGCGCTGGGTCATGGCGCTCTGGCGATGCTCGACCTGCCGTCGGCTCATTATGCAGGATATTACGAGGGTTTCGCCAACTCCGCGTTGTGGCCGGCGCTGCATTCGCGCCCTGACCTGATCCGCGTCTCCGCCGATGACTACAATTCCTATCGCGCGGTCAACGCCTTCATGGCGCGGGCGCTTTTGCGTTTTCGCAAGCCTGACACCGCGTTCTGGATTCATGACTATCACTTCCTGGCACTCGGGGCGGAACTGCGCGAACTCGGCGTCACCGCGCCGATCGGCTTCTTTCTGCACACGCCGTGGCCGTCGCGCGGCACCTTCGGCTGCGTGCCGCATCATCGCGAACTGGCCGAAGCCATGCTGGCCTATAACGTGATCGGATTTCAAACCTCCGACGACCAGGTCAATTTCCTGTCTTATATCAAGGCCGAACTCGGATTGATCGCGCATGACGGCGTGGTGCAATCCCCGTTCGGCAAGTCGCGCTGCGAAGTATTTCCGATCGGAATCGACTCCGACAAATTCGCGGTTCAGGCCGCCAAAGCGACGGCTAATCCCGACGTGTCGCGGCTGCGTCGCAGCCTCAACGGCGAGAAGCTGGTGATCGGCGTCGACCGGCTGGACTATTCCAAGGGATTGTTGCACCGCGTGCACGCGTTCGACCGCATGTTGACGTTCCAGCCTTCCTTGCAGCGGACCGTATCGCTGCTGCAGATCGCGACTCCCTCCCGCGGCGCGATCGAAGCCTATAGCGATCTGCAGTCCGCGCTCGCGAAGCTCGTCAGCGACGTCAACGGCCGCCTCGGCGAGGTCGACTGGACCCCGATCCGCTATCTCAACAAGGGCTTCCGCCAGAATGTGCTGGCGGGCCTTTATCGCACCGCGCAGGTCGGGCTTGTGACGCCGCTGCATGACGGCATGAACCTCGTCGCAAAGGAATACGTCGCCGCGCAGAACCCGGTCGATCCGGGTGTACTCGTGCTCTCGAAATTCGCAGGCGCCGCGAGCGAACTGGACACCGCGCTGCTGGTCAACCCGCATGATATCGAGAGCATGGCGCGCACGCTCGCGACCGCGCTGTCGATGCCGCTGGTCGAGCGCAAGATGCGCTGGGAGGCGATGATGGCGAAGCTGCGCGCCAACAGCATCCATCGCTGGTTCGCGGATTTCCTCCAGGCGCTCGAGGGTGCGCGTGGCGTCGATGCGGGTGCCGCGAAGTCCGCAGCGGATAACAAGATCGGATCGGTCGAAGCGCTCGATCCCGCCGCGGCGTGGCTGGCCCGCGCGTCCAACGCGCCGGGCGGGACACGACTGCATTAGCCGACCGGATGCCTCGAAAAGCCAGTTGCGCCAGTCTGTTGCCCGGGGCGCGCGGTTTCCTGTAAAACCCGGCAATCCTGCGCGCCTGACTTGCCAAACACCGGCCGCGTCGTCATGAGAAGGGGCCCGGAGGGATGGCCGAGTGGCTTAAGGCGCACGCTTGGAAAGCGTGTGTGCGGGAAACCGTACCGTGGGTTCGAATCCCACTCCCTCCGCCAGCGGCGCGCCATCGCTGCTGACAGTGAATTGGAGCGCTTTCCGGCGATCTATGCGTCGCGGATCACCTGCTTGAGCGACCAGGCGAGCAGCGTCGCAAGAATGAGGATCCCGCTCATGCCGAGCATGCCGGCGTCGAATGAGCCCGTGGCGTCCTTCAGAAAACCCACCATGTAAGGCCCTACGAAGCCGCCGAATGCTCCTACAGAATTGATAAAGGCGATGCCGCCGGCTGCTGCGGCACCGGTCAGAAATCCCTGTGGGATCGTATAGAAGACGGTCCGCGCCGAAATCGTGCCGATCAAGGCGAACGTCAGGCAAGTGAGCGCCGGGATCAGCGAGGAAAACGCCACGGACAGCGCTAGGCCGGCCGCGCCGAGGATCAGCGCGGCCATCAAATTATATATCTTGCGTCCGGCACGATCGACAAATCGCGCCCAAAGGATCATTCCGCCGGTCGCGAACAGATAGAGCACAGCGGTCAGCCAACCGACTTGCATGTTCGTCAGGCCATGGGTTTTCAGGACGATCGGTAGCCAAATCCCGATGCCGTAAGAACCGATGGTGAATGCAAAGGTTATTCCTGTCAGCATGAGCACGCGGATATCCTTCATCGCGGCCCATAGATCTTTCTTCGGCTTCTCATGCTTGTCCCGCGCCAGTTCGGATATCAGCGCCTCGCGTTCTTCAGCGGTTAGCCACGAAGCCTGGTCCGGCGTGTCCGCCAGAACCAAAAGGCAGACGATCCCCAGCAGGCAGGCCGGCAGCCCTTCGATCAGAAACATCCACTGCCAGCCGGCGAGGCTCCAAAGTCCGTCCATGCCGAGAAGCGCAGCGGAAATCGGGCTTCCCAGCAGCGACGACAATGGCGTAGCTGCCATGAACATCGCGAGCACGCGGGTGCGATGCTGCGCCGGAAACCAGATCGAGATATACCAGATCACCCCCGGAAAGAATCCGGCCTCGAAAACACCGAGCAGGAATCGGATGGCATAGAAACTGTGGGCCCCCACCGCGAATGCGGTTGCGGCCGCGGCGAGACCCCACGTGATCATGATGCGGGCGAGCCAGCGGCGTGCGCCGAACCGGTACATCATCATGTTGCTCGGGACTTCGAGCACGCAGTAACTGAAAAAAAGAATTCCGGCGCCCCAGCCGAATTGCGTCGGGCTTAATCCTATCGCCTGGTTCATTTGCAGCGCGGCAAATCCGACGCTCGTTCGATCCAGATAGTTGAAGAGGTAGGCAAGGCCCAGCACGGGAATGAGCCGCCTGGTGTTCTTCGCAAGCGCGGACGCAACGAGATTTTGATGCGCGTCGTGGGTATCGCGCGACGCCATTGCGGCCTCGATCATTTGTCGTTCCCTAATGCTGGGTCGTTCTTGAGGCATGTTCTTGGACGACATGCTTCGCAGCGCGGTCTTAAGGACCGACGTTGGCTTTGATCCATCGATCCAGAAGAGTTGCGATTTCAACGTTGTTCCTTTCGAGCATCGACATGTGGCCGTTGCCGCGAATGCCCCGATCTGCCAGTCGGACGAAATCGACATTCACGCCGGCCTGTTTGAGATAGCTGGCGGTGCAATGGTCGTAGACCGCGTGATACGAGGCTTCGCCGACCGCGATCAGGACCGGTTTGCCGGCGAGGTTTGGAAGCTTCCGGACCGGGCCCTTCTGCAGCCAGCAGGCTTCCAGATCAGGCGCATCCGGCGCGGCTTGCCTTTCAATGGCAAGCTCCGACGGGTCCGCAACCGCAGGTTCATAGGTCAGGGGAACGTCGGTCGGCCCCCAGGGTCGTGCCTTGCCGCTACCGAGGACGGCATCCTGGAACGGCGGTCCAAGCGGCTCGAGAGCAACGATCCCCTTGACCAGAGACGGACGCTTGTCGGCAATCAGCCAGCCGAATGCCCCTGCCTGGGAGTGCGTGACGAGAATCGCGGGGCCGATCCTGTCCAGCAGCGCCGCGCCCGCGTCCTGAACGAGGGTCTGGGTTTCCGCATTGCTCGCCAGAAAAGCGACCTGTGTTCGATAAAACGCATCGAACACGGCATCTCCCATGCGACCGGCTTTCGGTCCGTTACCCGGCCACTGCGTGTGAAGCTTTGCCTGCGGCCACGTCCCAAGTTCGCGGGTTGCGGTAAACAGGGATTCGATGGCCGGCGCTGAGAACGTTTTGAGGGTGCCGTCGAGGCCGGGCTGATAGGAGGATCGCCCCCTGGCTGGCTGATCCACCAAGTAGACCAAGTAGCCCTTTGCAACAAAATAATCGGCCCACCCTTTCCGGCCATCCGGCGTGCCGATCCAGTTGGTGGCGGTCTGCGCCGCGCCATGGAAGAAAACGAGCGGCCAACGCTGGCTGATCTTTTGCGGGGTCAATACCTCGACATACATGGAGCCCTGCATCACCTCCTTACCGGGGTCGCCGACATAACGTCCCCCGACATAGAAGTAGGTTCGATCGGCCTGCGCCGATCGAACCGCCGGTATCTCCGCTTGCTCCGCGCCAAGCTGCTTTGCCTCAGAGTATCCTGCGCATGACAGGACCGCGGCAAGCACCGCTGCGGCGCACGGCATCATGGCATGCGATACGGTTGAAACGGACATATCTTCCCTCTCCCGGCTTTTTTTGATTCCGCCGTTCGGCGTTTGATGGTCGGAGATGTCCGCCGCCCAGGCTCGCATCCGGCCAAAAAGTCTCCTCGATGTGTCCTATCTTTTGGAGGGCCGGGCCGTGTTAAGGTACGGGTAGCCAAGAACGGCGGAAGCCGTCCAATCGCTAATATTCAGCGACTCATAACCGGGAGGAAGAGGTGGATCTTCGTGATCTGGCTTATTTCGAAGTCATTGCCGATCTCGGCCACATGGGCCGGGCGGCCGAACGGCTGGGCCGGACCCAGCCAGCGCTGACCAAATGCATTCAACGGCTCGAAGAGGCCGTTGGCGCCGACCTGTTCGAACGGACTGGGCGGGGCATCACGCTGACACGCGTCGGCGAAGTCCTGCTGCTGCGGGCCCGGCACATGCGTGCGGCCATGGAGGAATGCCTTCGAGAGGTCAGCGATTTCGCGGTCGGTGCCGCCGGCCATGTCCGCATCGGCTGCGGCGCGACGATGGGTGAATACCTGCTGCCGCAGGTCTGCCGCGCGCTGATCTGCGATTCGCCGGGCGTCACGATCGAGGTCCATGTCGCGATGAGCGGCGTGCTGCGCACCGCACTGCGCGACGGGACGCTCGATCTCGCGATCGGACCGATCCTGGCGGGCGATGCCGACGAATTCGTCCACGAGGCTTTCGGCATCGACGAGGTCGTCGTGGTCGCCGCCCGCGGCCATCCGTTGTGCGGCAGGCCGCTGTCGATCCACGATCTCGTGGCGTCGAAATGGGTGCTGCCGGCGCGTACGGTCGCGATGCGTCAATGGCTCGACAAGGTGTTCGAAGCGCATGGCCTTCCGGAGCCGACGGTGCAGATCGAGACTAATTCCATCACCACGCTGCCGAAGCTGATCGCCGATACCGCGCTGCTCAGCTTCACCTCGACCCGCAACCTTCGTCCGGGCCGGCTGGCAGAGCAGCTTGAACGTCTGCAGATCGATAGCACGACGATGAAACGGCCGCTGGGCGTGGTCAGCCGCAAGGAAGGCTATCTGTCTCCGGCTGCGCAACGCGTCGTCACGCTGTTGCGCGCCGGCGGCCGTTCGTTTCTCGAGGAAAGTCCGGTGCTTGCAGAACAGCCGCATGAACGGCTCGACGGCTTGCCGGGAATGATCGTCAAGATCGGTCGGGACGTCCGTAGACCCGTCCGGCCGTCCCATTGAACGGCGCAGCGCTGGCGTTCCTCGCCGACCGCAGGGAACGGCTCAGGGCCGTTGGCCCGGTGCATCGGCGGGCACTGCATATCCGGTGAAATTCCGAGGCGGCGCACCGGTGTAGTTATAGGGAATGCCCGGCGGCATCGGGCCCTTGATGCGGCCGCCCTGCTGCGATTGCTCCGAAGCGTGGGCCAGGATGCCGACCGAGCGGGAGAGGATGAACAGGCCGCGCCCGAGCGCGGACGAGAATCCGAGTTCCGAATAGATCGCCGCCGTGGCGCCATCGATGTTCATCGGGATCTTGCGTCCCTTGCGCCGTTCCATCAGCGCCTCGACCGAGCGGCCGATGTCGGCGAAACGGCCGGACACCACTTGCCGCTGGCGTGCGGCATCGACAAGTTCGAGCAGCCGCGGCGAGCGGGGGTCGACCGGATGGAAACGATGGCCGAAACCCGGAACGATCTTGCCGTGCTCGGACATGAAGGCGTCGAGGCCGGCTTCGACCGCCTGCTCGCGTCCCGCGCCGGCATCGATGCGGCGCGCGATATCGAAATAAAGCTCCATGCATTGCTCGCCGGCGCCGCCATGGACGTCGTCGAGCACGTTGATCGCAGACGCCATCGCGCCGTTCAGCGGCAGTCCGCAGGTCACCGCCATGCGGCCGATCGCGATCGAGGGCGCTTGCGGGCCATGATCGACGGCGGACACCAAGGCGGCCTCCATCAGCGCGGCCTGATCGGGGGTCGGAAGATCGCCCCGCAGCATCAGCCAGATCATCTGCGGAAACGAAATGCGTCCGATCAACTGCTCGATCGGGAAGCCTCGGAAACGAATGATGCCGGGCTTCATGTCGATGATGTCGGTCGACCACCATTGCGTGGCCTTGTGCAGCAGGTCGGCGGATTTCGGATCGGTCACGGGCACCTCGCTCATGGTGGTTTGGATGTTCAACTGCTCGAGCTTTCAGCGCGGACCTTGAGGTCCGGCATCTTGCTGGTCTCTTTCACGCTCGGCCGGTTCGCGAATGCCACAACGCCGCGCGCGCCGAACGACGCGATCTCGTCGGCGCCGTAGCCGAGATGCTGCAGCCACGTCTCGGTGTTTTGTCCGAGTTGCGGCGGCGGCGCTGGCTCCGGATAATCCTGTTCGAGGCGAAAGCCCGGACGTGTGACGCGCATGGCCTGGCCATTCGAGACCTCGGCTTTCAGCCGTTCGACAAAGTGGCGTCCGGTGATTTGCTCCTCCTGGAGGATTTCCGGGACGGTAAGAACGCACCCGGCCGGCACGCCGCTGTCGTTGAACACGCGCTCCCATTCGACCGCGGGCCGGGCGGCGAGCGCGCGCTCGACTTCGGTTTTCAGCGCTGCGCGATTGTCCTTGCGGGACTGACGCACGTCAAATCGCGGATCGGTCTTCAATCCGGGCCGGCCGATGATGTCGCATAGTGATTCATATTGCTTCTGTTCGTTGGCGGCGATGTTCAGCGGTCCCGATCCGGTCGCGAACGTGCCTGAAGGCGCCGCCGTGAAGTTCTCGTTGCCCATCGGCTTCGGATCGACATTGGCGTTGAGGTGGTTCGAGACCACCCAGCCCATTGCTGCCAGCGTCGACTCCAGCAGGGAGACATCGATAAAGCGGCCGCGCTTTGACGCGCGCTGATCGACCAGCGCGGCGGCGATCGCAAACGACGCCGTCAGTCCGGCGATGGTGTCGGCGATCGGAAAGCCGGTGCGCAGCGGCGCGGTCTCCGCATCGCCCGTCACGCTCATCGCGCCGGAGAGACCCTGCACGATCTGGTCGTAAGCAGGCCGGGCCATCCATGGACCGTCCTGTCCGAAACCTGAAATCGCGCAGTACACGATGCGTGGATTGCGCTTTGCGAGCACCGAATAGCCGAGTCCGAGGCGCTCCATGACCTTGGGCCGGAAATTCTCCAGAACCACGTCGGCCTGTTCGACCAGCCGCAGGAATATCTCCTTGCCCTCTGCCGACTTGAAGTCGACCGCGACCGACTGCTTGTCGGCGTTCACCGCGACGAACGAGAGACCCATCAGGCGTTTGGCCATTTCGGGATCGGCGCCGAGCCGGCGGGCGAGGTCGCCGCCCTTTGGATTTTCGACCTTGATGACCTCGGCGCCGAGGCGCGCCAGATGGTAGCCGCAGAACGGTCCGGCCAGGACATTGGAAAGATCGAGAACGCGGATGCCGGCGAGAGGCAGTGTCATGGTTTTCTCCGGATGGATTGGTTCGATGTGTATGTCGCCGCCATCGTTCAGAACAGGCCGAGCCATTGCCACCAGGTCGCGGCGCAGATCGCATAGAGAATGCAGGCGACGACGCAGATGACGATGCCGACCTTGGGGAAGTCCCCGACGCGCAATTTTCCGGTGCCGTACACCAGAATGCTCGGCAGCGTGTTGTAGAACATCAGGAGCGGGTAGCCGCCGATGATCATGCCGGCGGGCAGAGCGAGGGCGACCGGACTGACGCCGGCGGTCGCGGCCATCGCGATGATGATCGGCAGCAGCGCCGTGGCCATCGCGGTGGTTCCGACGAAGATCACATGCATGAACTGGACGATGAGCATGACCACGACGATCACCACCAGCGCCGAGGCGCCGGCGAGGCCCAGCGCGTGAAAGATGGAGTTGGCAAGCCAGTTGGCGGCGCCCGTCTTCATCAGCATGTCGCCGAGCGATACGCCGCCGCCGGCGACGAGCAGCACCTGCCACGACACGCCCCTGTTGGCGTCGTTCCAGTCGATGACGCCGACGCGCGGCAGGAACAGCAGGCAGGCGCCGAGCAGGCACACGACGGTGGTGTCGAGTCTGGTGACGCCTTGCGTCGCCCATAGCAGCGTCACCATGGTGAACACCGCGAGCGCGCGCCACTCCGCCGGTTTGGTCCGGCCCATCTTCGCCATGTTCTCGCGGATGGTCTCGTCGACCTCCGCCAGTCCTGCCGAGAATTCGGGACGGAACATGCGCTGGATGAACCACCACGCGAACAGCGTCATCGCGAGCGCCGGCGGAAATCCGAACAGCAGCCATTCCGCGTAGGTGATGGTGTGGCCGCTCGCCTTGGCGACGAATTCCACCGTGACGGGATTGGGAACGGTGGCGGTCAGCACGCCGGCGCCGATCGTCGCGTTGGTCATCGTCAAGGTCAGCAGCAGATTAATCGCGAACGGCGACCGGGCGCCGCAATTGAAGATAGCGAGAATGCTGAGGCATTCAGGCAGCAAGATCGCGGTCCGCGCGGTCGAGGACGGCACCAGAAAGGCCAACACAATATTCACCAGCGTGACGCCGAAGGCGATCCGCATCGGCGCGCTGCCGATTTTGCTCAGGATCAGATAGGTGATGCGCTCGGCCAGCCGCGTCTTCACCATCGCGGTGGCGAGGATGAATGCGCCGACGATCAGATACACCGGTGACGCCGCAAACCCTTCCAACGCCGAGCGAACGTTGGTGATGCCGGACAGCACCGCCATCGGGACGACCAGCAAGCTCGCGACGGCCAGCGGGATGGCTTCCGTGAGATAGAGCACGAAAATGCCGCCGAACAGCGCCAACGCCTTGTGGCCTTCGAGGGACAAATCGTCCGGCGTCGGCGCGAGCCAGATCGCCGCGGCGACGAGGATCGCAACCGGCACGCCCGTTGCCTTGAGCAGCGTTTCAACCGAAAAGGCTGGATGCCGTACGGGATGCAGGCTGGTCTGTGCCGTCATGCCGGTTTCCTCCGAACGGCTTGAAGGCCGGGCCTGCGCCATGCCTTTGCCGCTGACATCGTCCGTTCTCGCGCGGTCGGACCGACCGCTCGGCGGGCGCTTATTGTCTTGATATGATCGTTCGCGCAATATCGTGCGCGGGTCCAATCGCTAGTTTTCAGGAAACGATAACCGACGGGAATACCTGCGCGGCGCCGTTCAACAAGATGGCGCTCATACGCGCGGCAGACGGAGCCGGATCGAGATCATCGCTGCCATCAAACCCTATCTGTATCATCCGGTGGTGCTGGCCAAGATGGCGCTCGGAATCGAGAACATCAGCCGCGGAAGATTTGCGATCAACCTGGTCAATGCCTGGAATCGTCCGGAGCTTGACAAAGCCGGTATCGGCTTTGCGGAGCACGATGCCCGCTATGCCTACGGCCAGGATTGGATCACGGTCGTGTCGCGCCTGATGCAGGGCGAGCGACTGACCTACAAGGGCGAGCATTTCGACGTGCGGGATTACGTTCTCCGGCCGAAGGACCTTTATCGGCCGCGGCCGCTGATCTATGTCGGCGGCGAATCCGGGCCGGCCCGCGATCTGGTCGCCGATCATGGTGACGTCTGGTTCATCAACGGCCAGCCGCTGGATGACGTCGCCGGACTGATCGCCGACGTTGCGGCGCGACCGCGACAAGCCAAGCCGCTGCGGTTCGGCTTGTCGGCCTTCGTGGTCGCACGCGAAACCAGCGAGCAGGCGCATGCCGCGCATGAACGGCTGCTGCAACTGGCGGCAAAGGATGCGCCGATGAAGGCGATCCAGAAACAGAACACCGATCCGAAAGTCGTGATGATGCAGACCATGCAAAAGACCCCGCGCGTCGGCAGCAATGGTGGTACCGCCGCCGGACTGGTGGGCAGCTACGACGAGGTCGCGGCGCGTATCCGGGAATTCCATGCGGCCGGGATCGAGCTTTTCATGCTGCAATTCCAGCCGTTCGAGGCCGAGATGGAGCGCTTTGCCAAGGAGGTGATTCCGCGGGTGCGGCAGTCCGAGACGCTTGCAGACCAATCGCCGCGGCTGGCGGGCTCGTCGGGCCTGCGTTGATTTACCTCAGGAGTGCCAGGCCGCTGGCTGTTATTCAAATCATTTGCACGCGTCGCGCCGGTGATAGGCGCCATACGTCCCGGCGCATGAATATTCTTCCGCCGGCCTCGGCAGAGGAAGCTTAGTCCAACTCTCCGCAAATATCTGAAATTGCCAGCGGCGTCAGCGCGAGTCACGATGCCGTTGCGATGCAACGCAGGGCCGTCAGCGGACCCGACGGAGACGTATTCCATGATAATTCGATCCACCAGCGCGGAACGGAATGCGGCTGGCGGCTCCGTTGCGTTCGACGCGGACGTTCTGGTGATCGGCGGCGGCCCCGCCGGCACATGGGCGGCCGTCGGCGCGGCTGAGCGCGGCGCCCGCGTCGTGTTGGCGGACAAGGGTTTTTGCGGCACCTCCGGCGCCACGGCGGCGGCGGGGACCGGTGTCTGGTACATCGATCCGGATCCCGTGCTTCGCGAAGCGGCGATGTCTAATCGCGAGCAAATGGGCGGCTATCTTCAGGACCGCCGGTGGATGGCGCGCGTGCTCGACCGCACCTATGACCAGAGCAGCCGACTTGCCGATTGGGGTTATCCCTATCCGGTGGACGACAACGGCAAGTCGCAGCGCAATTCGCTCCAGGGGCCCGAATATATGCGGCTGATGCGCAAGCGCACCAAGCAGGCGGGCGTCACCATTCTCGATCACAGCCCCGCGCTCGAATTGCTCGCTGACGACGGCGGCGCGGTCGGCGGCGCCCGTGGTGATCGCGACCGGCGGCTGCGCCTTCCTCAGCAAGACGCTGGGATCGAACGTGCTGACCGGTGACGGTTACCTGATGGCGGCCAGCGCCACTACATCACCTCCGGCGGTCTCGACGAGGTCTGGACCTCGGCGCGTCCGCATGCCACGGCGCTCTACGCGGAGGCAGCGGAATGATCGAGGTCATCGATTCGGAGCAATGCACGTCCTGCGACATTTGTGTGAATGTTTGCCCGACCAACGTGTTCGACAAGACGGACGGCATTCCGGTGATCGCTCGCCAGGCCGACTGCCAGACCTGTTTTCTTTGCGAGCTCTATTGTCCGGAAGATGCACTTTTCGTTTCTCCGTTTGCGGATGTCCCGCAGGATGTCGACCTCGTTGCCCTGAAGCAAAGCGCTGTGATGGGCAGCTATCGCCGGGCGGTCGGCTGGACCGATGAAACGCGGGAGCGTCGCGGCATCGATCGCAGCTATCAGCTGTTCGGCCACTGAAAGCGGAAACATACCGGCTGCCGCACCTTGGCGGCCTTATCGAAGGATCGGAATTCCTGAATGAATGCGCATCAATTTGCGACGGCTGCACGACCGATCGAGTCGTTTTTGCCCGTCCTACCCGAGACGGCGGCGGCCGACGCGATGGTCAGGTTCGAGGCGATCTCGAAGGTCTATCCCGCCTATCGCGGAAAGCCGAGCGTTCGCGCCTTGCTGGATATCGACTTTGCGATCCCGCGCGGATCGATCAGCGGCGTCATCGGTCGCTCGGGGGCCGGCAAATCGAGCCTCGTCCGGCTGATCAACGGCCTGGAGAAGCCGACCACCGGCCGCGTGGTCGTCGACGGCCGCGACATATCGGCGCTCGCCGGTCGCGAATTGCGGCTGGCGCAGCGTTCGATCGGCATGATCTTTCAGCACTTCAACCTGCTATCGTCGCGCACCGCGGCCGCTAACATCGCCTTGCCGCTTGAAATCGCCGGCTGGTCGAAATCCGATATCGCGGTTCGGGTTTCGGAACTGCTCGATCTCGTCGATATCGCCGATAAGCGCGATCGCTATCCGTCCGAGCTGTCGGGCGGCCAGAAACAGCGCATCGGCATCGCCCGCGCGCTGGCGACACGGCCGAGCGTGCTTTTGTCCGACGAGGCGACCTCGGCGCTCGATCCGCAGACGACGCGCTCGATCCTTGATTTGCTGGCGAACATCAACCGCGAATTAGGGGTGACGATCGTCCTGATCACGCATGAAATGTCCGTCGTCAGGCAGCTTGCGAAGGAGGTGGTCGTGATCGATGCCGGTGACATCGTGGAGCGAGGGCCGGTCGCCGACATCTTCACCCGCCCGCGGCATGCGATCACGCAGAGCTTCCTTTCGGAGGTTCTCGGCGATGCGATTCCGGTGTCGCTGTCGAGCCGGTTGCAGCGAAGCGGTCCGGGAAGCCAGACCGTGGTCCGCGTGCTTGTTAACGGCAATGGCGGCGATACGCTGGTGACCAGGCTTTCGCGCGAGTTCGCCATCGACGTGGCGTTGCTGTCGGCGCGTGTTGACGAGGTCGGCGGCCAACAGATCGGCTCGCTGACGCTCGGCGTGCCCGGCGATGAAACCCTGGTCGCGCGGGTGCTGTCGTTTCTGTCCCAGCATCGATTTTCCGTGGAGCATCTCGGCTATGTCGCGTGATCTCATCAACCTCATCATTCAGGCCACCGGCGAAAGCCTGTTCATGGTCGGGGTCGCGGCCTCGCTGGGGACGCTGTTTGGCTTGCCGCTAGGTGTTTTCCTCGCGATCAGCCGCAAGGGGGAGTTGTTTGCGGCTCCAGCCGCCAACTCCGTGCTCGGCGTGATTGTCAACGCGACCCGTTCGACGCCCTTCATCATTCTGGTGGTCGCCATCATCCCGTTCACGCGCCTGGTTGCGGGCACGTCGATCGGATCCGGGGCGGCGATCGTTCCGCTCACCATTGCTGCGACACCGTTCATCGCACGGCTGGTCGAGGCGGCGATCCGCGAGGTGGACGCAGGCCTGATCGAAACGGCATCGTCGTTTGGCGCCACCCCGCTGCAGGTGGTGTCGAAGGTCCTGATCCCCGAAGCGCTGCCGGGGCTGATTCTGGCGCTGACGCTTGCGGTGGTGAGCCTGCTCGGCTACTCCGCGATGGTCGGCGCCGTCGGCGGAGGCGGGTTGGGCGATCTCGGCATCCGCTACGGTTATCAGCGCTTCATGCCTGACATGATGCTTGCCGTGGTCGTCGTGCTGATCGCGCTGGTGCAGACCGTGCAGACCGTCGGCGACTACGTGGCGCGGCGCGTCAACCGTCGCCTGCGACAGCGATGAGCGCGCTGTCGCAGGTCAGTTCACGGTGACCCGTCAGGAGCCCTTTGGCGCCCAGATCTTGACGTCGGTGGTATCGACCTTGTTCGGAATCAGTCCTTCCGCAACGAAGGCGTCGGCGATGCGTTGCTGCTCGGACAGTCCCGAAGCCGAAACCGCGCCTACCAGATAAGAGCGGTGGCTGTTGGCTTCCTCGACGGTCGGGGCATCGATGCCCCAGAGGCCGGCGAGCAGTGCCGCGGTCTCCTTCGGGTTGGCCTTGACCCATTTGCCGGTCTCGACGAGCTTGCCGAAGATAAGATTCAGCACGTCGTCGCGGCGGTTCGCGTAGGCGGCAGACGCCACATAGTAACGCTTGTAGCTCGCAAGGCCGTCGCCGCCGTCAGCCAGGACTCGCCCGCCGGTCTGGCGGCTGGCGCTGGTGAGGAAGGGATCCCAGGCCACCCACGCATCGACATTGCCGCTGACAAAGGCTGCCCTGCCGTCGGCCGGCGTGAGATAGGCCGGCGCGATGTCCTTGAAGGTCAGGCCGGCCTTCGACAACGCCGCAAGCAGCAGGAAGTGGCTGCCCGCCCCCTTGGTGACGGCAACGCGCTTGCCCCTGAGGTCGCTTACGGATTTTACGGCAGATGCCGCCGGCACAAGGATGGCCTGCGCGGACGGAGATGCCGCCTCCTCGGCGACATAAGCGAGCTTGGCGCCGGCGGCCTGTGCGAAGATCGGAACGGTGTCGGCCACGTCGGCGCCGAAATCGATACCGCCGATATTGATCGCCTCCAGAAGCGGCAATCCGCTGGTGAACTCGTGCCAGGAAACGGTGACGCCCAGCGGGGCCAGCGCCTTCTCGAGTTCGCCATTGGTCTTCAGGATCGCCGTAAGCGTCGATGATTTCTGATAGCCGATCCGAATCTCTTCGGCGGCGGCGGGCCGCGCCAGCGCCATCGCCGCGAGCAGGCCGATAATGCCCAATGACAAGCGGCGCGTGACCGACCGAAGCTGCGGCGCAGCAGGCATTCGAACGGATGCATTAAAAGACAGCGGCATGTTGATCGTGTCCGATGCGTTATTCTGCCGGATGATCCGGCATGGATGCCTTGCAGGCGTTATTTGCGGTCAATCGCCGGCCGTTGGCAATCGCAGAAAAGTAGGCGGACTTAGTGCAAAATTCTCCGCCGAGCGGAGTCATGAGAATGTAGTTCCCTGACTGAGTCAGGATGTGCATGTCTGCATGCTCTCGTTATGAGATCGCGGCAACCGTCGTGTCGTCGCGGAGAACGGAACTATCGCGGCGTGCGCATCGGGCGAATGCTTTCATCTCGGTGCAGGAAGAACGCGACAGTTTCGTCGTTTTGTCGCTCAGGTAGTTGAAGCCGAAAATGTTCGGCGCTACTGGCAACTAGCAACGTCGATCTAAATCTGGAGAAACTTGATGCGTATTTTCACCGTGATCGCTGCGACCCTTGCCGTGTTTGCGAGCGCCGCAAGCGCCGAGACCATCCGGGTCGGCGTCACCGCCGGGCCGCACGCCGAGATCCTCGATGTCGTCAAGAAGGTGGCCGCCGAGCGCGGGCTCGACATCAAGGTCGTCGAATTCACCGATTACGTCATTCCCAATCAGGCCCTGGCGTTGGGCGATCTCGAGGCGAATTCGTTTCAGCACGAGCCTTATCTGAAAAATCAGATATCGAAGACCGGCTGGAAGATCGTGAAGGTCGCCAATTCCGTCGCTTCGCCGCAGGGCGTCTATTCGTTGAAATACAAGAAGCTGTCGGACTTGCCGGAAGGCGCGCGGGTCGCGATCGCCAATGATCCGTCGAACGGCGCGCGCGGCCTGATGATTCTCGCCCTCCACGGTGCGATCAAATTGAGGGATCCGAACAACGTTGCCGCAACGATCGCCGATATCACCGACAATCCGAAGAAATTGCGTTTCGTCGAGCTCGACGCGGCGCAGCTTCCGCGCTCGCTGCAGGACGTCGACGTGGTCTCGATCAACAACAACTACGCGGTCCAGGCCGGCCTCAATCCTGCGGCCGACGCCATCGCAAGAGAGAACGCCGACGGTCCGTGGACGAACATCCTCGCCGTGCGCGAGCAGGACAAGGACAAGCCTTGGGTCCGGCAATTCGTCGATGCCTATCGCTCGCAGCCGGTGAAGGAGTTCCTCGAGAAGCGCTTCAAGGGGACCTATGCAGCGACCTGGTAGGCCGGTCGCCTCCGCGCGTCTCGCTTCGCCGCGCCGTCCGCGCGGCGTGCGAGACGAATAAACTCCGGTTATCCAGCATTCGGGAAAATTCGGAACGCCGTAGTACGAAGATACGAAACGCGCATCGCTATTTTCGCTTGCACCTCGACAGCATGCAAATCGACAAGCAACGTTTCAAGATCGTTGCCGCCGATTGCCGAATTCAACAGGAGATTCGAATGCCGGTCGAAACCAAGAAGTTCGAAACGCCTTGTCGTTGCGTCGGGGCAAACAGCCTCGGCGTCGCCATCTTCAACAGCGCACGCAAAGCGGCCTGACCAAACTCTCCTGAAAACCAAACTCTCCCGAAAAATGGATACGACACCATGAAGACGTTCGTTCGTATGGCACAGGCTGCCGGCCTGTTTCTCGCATTGATCTGCGCGGCGTCGGCTGCGGAGCCGCTGAAGATCGCCACCAGCGCCGGACCGGTCGGACAACTGGCCGCTTACGCGGCCAAGCTGGCCAAGGACAAAGGAATCGACGTCAAGATCGTCGAATTGGGTGATTGGGTCGCGATCAATGAAGTGGTCAACAGTGGCGACGTCGACGCCAACCTTTTCCAGCACGCAACCTATCTCGCGATTCAAAACAAGCAGCGCGGATTCAATCTCGTTCAGGTCGACAAGGTCGGCGTGATCGCGCCGGTCGGGCTGTTCTCGAAAAAGATCAAGAATCTCGACGAGATCAAATCCGGCGATAGCGTCGCGATCCCCAATGAGCCCCTGAACGGCGCCCGGGGACTGATCCTGCTCGAGAGGGCCGGCCTGATCAAGCTTGCTCCCGGCAAGGGCTTTTCGGTCAGCAAATTCGATATCGTCGAAAATCCGAAGAACCTGAAGATCGTCGAACTCGATCCGGCGCAGACCTACCGTTCCCTTGACGACGTGACGTTGGCGCTCGTCAATATCACCTATCTGATCCCCGCAGGCGGCGATCCGAAATCGGCGCTGGTCATCGACCGAACTGTCGATGACGGACTCGTGCTGCGCTTTACCGCCCGCGCTGACAAGAAGGATGACCCGCGCCTGAAGGCTTTCATCCAGGTGTTCAACTCGTCCGAGGTCAAGCAATTCATCGAAGAAAAGCTGCCGGCGTTCATCCCGGCCGGGTTCAACAGCTAGGGCGTATCAGCTTTTGATCGAAGCTTTCACGAATGATGGCGCGCGGCGAGATCGACGCGCAGTGCGAAACCTGAACTTTTTATGACGATATCCCACAAGCCGGGCAGCATCGTGGGGTCGCCGATGCTTCCCGGCCCATCGTCTTTCCGCGACAGTCCGCTTGCAAAAGCGCTGCGGCAACCGCTGCTGCTCGGTCCGTCGTCGGTCCGAGCGGCTGCGGCAAGTCCACCTTGTTGCGGCTGTTGGTGGGATTGGAACGCGGCTTCAGCGGCGACATCATGGCCGCGAGCGCTTCGAGATGGACATGGTCCTGCTCGGGATCGTTGTCCTCGGCGTGGTTGGATTTTCGATCGACCGGCTGGCGACGTCGCTGGAGCATCGGCTCGCACCATGGCGATCGGCTTGCGGATGTTAAAACACTCGCGGCGGCTGGTTGCAGGGCGCGACCAGCATCAGAAGTTGAAATCGTTTCGATCGCAAAGGCATTTTGAAAAATAGCCGGCTTCCTGTTTACTATTTTAGTATGTAGCAATATCAACAGCTATTTCGATCGATCCTAGGTTTGTTGGCTGATGCCGACCGGTGAACGGCAAGCAAACGCACGACCGAAACAGCAATCGGAGTATCCCATGTCCGGCCCAGCCGACTTCAATTCTTCTTCGTCGCGACATAACAAAGATCGTCTTCAACGGTCCGCTGACGTCGCTCCTCCGAGATCGGAGAGCCGCCGCGCATTTCTCGCCGCGTCCAGCGGCACGGCGGCGGCGCTCGCGCTTGGCGCCGGAAGTGGTGCGGCCGCCGAGTCCAAAGCCGCTGCTGCCGCACAACCGACGTCATCTCCGGCCGCTGCGCCGAGCTATGACGAACGCTTTCGCCGCCGTACGATGGAGCTGCGACAAAGCCTCGCGCGAGACTTGGACAGCACGCCGATCCCGTCGCACCCGAACAATGGCGATCAGCAGCGTTACCCGAACGCGATCGGCTCCGATACGCGCGGCCTGCCGCACGACGCCCGTGGCGAGGTGGATCTCGAGGCCTGGCGTCTGGCCAACGTGGCATTTACCACGCGCGATCCCGCCGATTTCGAGAAGATTCCTCTCGGCGGCCCGCGCAAGCTGGTCAATCCCGTCGGCACTCTGGCCGTCAGCCTGGACGGGCTCAATGCCTCGCAATTCCAATTGCCGGCGGCGCCTGCGCTGGCCAGCGCGGCGCGAGCGGCCGATGCCATCGAAATTTACTGGCAGACGCTGCTGCGCGACGTACCCTTCAGCGAATATAATGACGAAACCACGAACGCCGGTATCTGGGCCGCGGTGGACGAGCTCAATCGCATTCCCGATTTCAATGGCCCGAAACTGAATGGGCGCATTACGCCGCAGACGTTGTTCCGCGGCAACGTGACCTATGTCGATCCGGCCGATCCGACAGGCGCCACGCCGCGCTGGGTGACGCCGCCCGGCGTGCTCGACGGCCCGCTGATTTCCCAGTTTCTCTATCGCGACGTGCCGTTCGGCAATCAGAGCCTCTCGGCAAAAATCCGCGCCTATTCGCCGACGCCCGACTTTCTGACCAAATACGACGAGTGGCAGAACGTGCAAAACGGCGGCGTTCCGCGCGAGCGCATCGCCTATGAGACGACGCCGCGTTACATTTCGAACGGACGCGATCTCGGCGCCTATGCGCATAATGCGCAGGCCTTCGGTTTCATCGCCAACCAGTTGCTTGGCGTGGCATCGTTCGGTGCCGATCCTGGCTATGGCGGCCTGTTCCCGGGGAATCAGCCGGCGACCGCGGCAAGCGATCCCTACCTTCGCTCGAAGACCCAGGGCGGAGCCTCCGGCACCTTCGGGCTGGCGTATTACCAGTCGATCGTCACGCTGGCCGGTTCAATCGCCGTCCGGATCAACTATTATCAGAAATGGTACGAGCAGCGAATCGTGCGCCCGGAAGCCTTTTCCGGAGTGGTGCATCATCGCGTCGCCAACAATGTGACGGACTATCCGATCCATCAAAGCCTGCTTGGTTCGCAGGCGCTCGAGCGCAGCCGTGCAAAACATGGCACCTTCCTGCTTGGCCAGATCTTTCCCGAGGGTGCGCCGCTGCATTCCTCCTATCCCGGAGGTGCCGCGATCACGGCTGCGGTGACGGCGACGCTGCTGAAGGCGTTCTATGACGAGAACCGGGAATTTCCGAACCCGGTGCAGCCGGATCCCCAGGATCCGACCCGGCTTGTTCCTTATAAGGGTCCGCCGCTGACCATCGGCGGTGAACTGAACAAGCTCGCGCTGAACTACTCGGGCGGGCGGACCTGGGGCGGCATCCACTGGCGTTCCGACGCCGCGGCCTCCTTTCCGCAAGGCGAAAACCTGGTGATCAGTCTGCTGCGCGAGCAGAAGGCGACGTTCGCCGAGCCGTTCGATGGCTTCGCGTTTACAAAGTTCGACGGAACCACGGTCGCGATCTGAAGCAAGTGATAGGGGGCGATGGCGTAGAAAGTCCATCGTCCCGTCGCCGTCTTCTGTCAACCGCCGCGACGTTCAGGTGTTGATCGCTGCCTGGACGACGCCGGCGCTCTTTATGCTGCGCCTATGAGAGAGGACAGAGCGCCGTCTCGATTTCCTATGGCGCCGTGTCCCATCTTACCGTTACAAGCCCCAAGGCGAGCTTGTACCGGAGATACCACATGGCCCGCTCACTGACCGGTTACAGCAAGGACTCCGATCTGGCCTACGACGATGCCCATCGTTCGCTCCTAGTCGCCCGAAAAGAGCCGCTGTCCGACTATTCGTTCGGTAGGAAGAACAGAAAAGCAGTTCGCGTCTTCGCCCGCGGCGCCGCCGGACGTCTAAGAGGTTTCTTCAAGAATCTGATAGCGGCAATCGCGGACGCGAAGATGCGCCGCGTGAAGCGCGAACTCGAGCTTCGTGGTTATCGTTACGACCCTCCAAACAACGATTGGATGTCCTGCGAGTCGGTTCAAGCGCGCGTTCGCAAGAATTGACACCTCCAAGCGACTGCGACGCAACCACCTCTTCGAGGAGCATCACATGCTGCGGCTTCCGTTCCATGTATCATCGCTCATTTCACATCTTCGCAGGGCGATAGCTGCGGTGCGCGCGTTCTTGAGGCTATCTTGGGACCGGCCGGTCGGGACATATCGTCCCGAAGCCCACTACATGCGCGGCCCGGGACCAAAATGGCGAGAAAAACATACGCGGCACGAGGCATCCGGCAGCAGTGCGTGATGCTACCGCGAAGATAACGGAAGCCGCGGGGGCGTCGTCGCGCACGTCGCGCGTCGGCGGCGCGTATCAATATGTTATCGTAATTGAGAGCGACATCGGTCTGCAGCGAACCGCCTGGCAGCCCCCACGCCGCCGAGCCCAAATCACGCTGCGGCCGGAATCCTGGTAAAGCTGGTAGCGCAGTTACCGTTCGGTCCCGACATCAAGCGGCTGGGCTGTCGGCACGCCGAGCGTGCAGGCAATGCGCAGCGTCGCGTTGATGTCGATCGCCGACGATGTCAGCGTCTCGACATTGCCGAACGCGACGTCGGTGGCGCCGACATTGCAGGCCGCGTTTGCAGGTGCGTCGCCGAAAAGACGAACCCGTAAGATGGCAAGGACATCCACAATTCGCGGACGACATTCCGCAAAGTCCGCGGCTGGTGGCACTACGTGCGTTCCGCTCGCCACGCATGACGCGGCAGTGGCGGGTGCTGAAACCGGGCCTTCGGAGCCGCGATCCCGCCCTGAATGGAAGGGTCAGGCCGCGTCGCGGCCCGACCCTGACGCTCTCCCCGTCGAGGCTCGGCCCTTGATGAGACATCGTCCCATGTTCGGCCGGCTCAATGCTTAAAGCGCGGTTGGAACCGGCGCGCGCGTTACAATCGTTCTAAATCGACGTGTGATGGTGTCGTCGAGCTTGACCTTTGCGGTCGCGATTTGGACAACGAGGGATGGCCGATACCCCCCAAAAACCGCAGCGGTTATTGCTAGGCAACGCGCGGCGCGGTTTCCGCGGCGTGGTCCATGCGATTGAATCGGCGAGAGCGGTGTCCACGCTGCAGCCTGTCGAACTTGAAAGCCGGCTGATCGAATTGGGGTTCGTCGAAGGCGCCAACATCGAGGTGCTCCACGAGGGCGTCATCGGTCGTGACCCGATCGCGGTGCGAGTCGATAACATCACCATAGCCGTGCGGCGGCGCGAGGCGATGGCCGTCGTGGTGACTTGAAGGCCGCGATGAGCACGACGGAGACTCACCCGATCCATCTGGCGCTGGTCGGCACGCCCAATAGCGGCAAGACCTCTTTGTTCAATGCGCTGACCGGCAGCCGCCAGAAAGTCGCGAACTATCCTGGTGTCACCGTCGAGCGCAAGGCGGGCAGTTTCGCGACGCCCGCCGGCCGCCGCGTGACCATCATCGATCTGCCCGGCACCTATTCGCTGCGCGGCCGCAGCCCCGACGAGGAGATCACGCGCGACGTCGTACTCGGCCGCTATCCCGACGAACTGGTTCCCGACCTTGTGCTGTGCGTTGCCGACGCTACCAATTTGCGGCTGACGTTTCGCCTGGTGCTCGAACTCAAGTCCACCGGCCGGCCGCTGATGCTGGTGCTCAACATGTACGATATCGCGGTTCGCCGCGGCGTGACGATCGACGTGCCGCGGCTGTCGACCGAACTCGGCGTGCCGGTGGTCACCTCGATCGCCGTGCGCAAGGGCGGCACTGCGGAACTGCTGCGATCCACCGACGAATTCGCGGCGCGCGCCCCGGCGCTGCTGATCGAAAGCCAGTGGAAGGCCCTGAGCGTCGCGGAATTGCGCGCGACGCAGCGCGAGGCCGACAGGATCATCGCCGATTGCGTGAGCCTTCCGAAGCGCCCCGACACCCTGACGGCGCGGGTCGACGCGGTGGTGCTGCACCCGGTCGGTGGCCTCGTGCTGTTGCTCCTGATCCTGTTCGTGATGTTTCAGGCGGTGTTTTCCTGGGCGCAGCCGATCATGGAGCTTCTCGCGAGTGGCTTCGCCTCGCTCGGGCAACTGATCCACGATATTCTGCCCGACGGGCTGCTGCAAAGCTTTCTGCAGAATGGGGTCATCTCCGGCGTCGGCAGCGTTATCGTGTTTCTGCCGCAGATCGTCATCATCTTCCTGTTCATCCTGCTGCTGGAGGATTTCGGCTACATGGCCCGCGCCGCGTTCCTGATGGATCGCATCATGGGCGGCGCCGGATTGCACGGTCGCGCCTTTATTCCGCTGCTGTCGAGTTTTGCATGCGCGATTCCCGGTATCATGGCAACGCGGGTGATCGACAATCGCCGCGATCGGCTGACCACGATCCTGATCGCACCGCTGATGACCTGCTCCGCGCGCATTCCGGTGTATACGCTGATCATCTCTGCCTTCATCCCGGCCGAGCAAATCTGGAGCTTCATCAATCTGCAAGGCCTGGTGATGTTCGGGCTTTACACCGCTGGTATCGTCAGCGCGCTCGCGATGTCGTTTGCGATCAAATTTTTAATGTGGCGGGAATATGAGCCCGCGCCGTTCATGCTGGAACTGCCGGACTACAAGCTGCCGCGGCCACGCAGCATCGCGATCGGCATCTACACCCGCGCAGAAATGTTCCTCAAGCGCGCCGGCACGACGATTTTCTCGATGATGGTGCTAATCTGGTTTCTGGCGTCGTTTCCCCGGCCGCCGGCGGGCGCCACCGAACCCGCGATCAACTTCAGTCTGGCCTCGATCATCGGCCATGCAATCGAACCGGTGCTGGCACCGCTCGGTTTCAACTGGCAGATCGCGGTCGCATTGATCCCCGGCATGGCGGCACGGGAGGTTGCGGTCGCGGCCCTCGGCACGGTCTATGCGATCGAGGGCGGCAAGGAAGCGGCGGACCAGATCGGCCTCGTACTTGCGAGCAAATGGAGCCTGGCCACCGCGCTGTCGGTGCTGGTGTGGTACATCTTCGCGCCGCAATGCGCCTCGACGCTCGCCGTGATCCGCCGGGAAACCAATAGCTGGCGATGGATGGCGCTGACGTTCGTCTACATGCTGACGCTGGCCTATGTGGCGAGCCTGGTCACCTACACCATCGCCTTCGCGCTCGGCGCGGGCTAGCGCATGATCGGGCAAAGTGAGTATCGGTTTTCCGAAAAAGATCATGCGCAAACGTAAGGATGGATCGGGATGACGATTCGAAGAGAAATCATCACGCTATAGCGCGCGTCGCCGCAATCCCGCTCTGCATTCGCTGCTCAGCCGGCGCTGAGCAGCGAATGCAGTTGCTTGCCATCTCCAGAAAAGAATAGCGACCGAAGCTTCGACGCCACCCGTAATGCGAGCGCGACGAAGCGCGGCTGAGTGCGGCGGCAGAACGCAAGCTTGCGGATGTGGCCTTCGACATGCCAACGCGCGGTCGCGCCTTTCCTGAAAAACACCACGTCGCCCGGACCGAAGCGTGTCGGCTTCATGTTATCGCTTTCGATCACGACCGAGCCTTCAATGACGTAGATGGTCTCGTCGATATTGTAGTGCCACTTGAATTTGCCTTCGGTGCAATGCCAGACGATGGTCGATGCCGAGCCATCCGCGCTTTTCGACAGGATCGCGTTGCGGGCGACCGGATTGCCGTCGATGATCCATGACGGCTCGATCGGAGCGGAATTCAGTTCGACCTCGGTGCGGGATGGAACGATAAAGGAATTGGACATCGCTTCGTCTCCTGTTGAAGTGTTTTTATGTGCGATGCGTGTGATGTGCCCACGCGGTGTCGGTAAGACTAGGCAGCCGTGGCGTATTTGCGCTTCAGCACCAGCCGCTCGATGGTCTCGATGGTCTGGAAATTGTCCGGGGTGATGTCGGCCTGCGGCAAAGCGATGTCGAATTCGGATTCAATCCCGAGCATCAGATTGACCATATCCATCGATGTCATTCCCGCGTCGGCGAGGCGCGTATCAGGCGCGACCTGCGTGGCAGACTCGTTCTGCGCGAGAATGGAGTCGACGAGAGCGGCGATCCGTTGGCGGACATCGGCTTCTGGGCCAGAAGACATGGAATTCTCCGATTACATCGATGTGTCACAAGGCATGTACAGTTGGTTGATGGAATGTAATCGCAGAAATGTTACCGCGACAATGAATACGTAGTCGTACCAGGTCCATTTTCGAATTTTAACGCTAACGCAGATACCCGCGATTGTCGTGCAATCCGGAACCGGTGGTTAACTCTCATCCGAAATCGACATCGATTAACTTTGAATGTGCTCGACGAATTTGAATCAAATCCGTAAGCGTGGGCCTCGGTGATTTACTGGACGTTCGCGTTCGCCAGTGCGGCCACCGGGCGAGACGCACCGCGCGCAGGGCGCTGAAGAGGAGTTTCGACGCCATGGCGTTCTTCGCCGACAACACCGCTCGCATCTTCGCTTCCGATACGACGCCTACATCCAAACGGCCGGCCTTGGCGCAGCGTGTCGCGCGTGTCGCGGAGATCGCCGCCGCAGACGCGGACAGCGTCGATCGCGAGGCCTGCTTTCCGAAAGCCGCGATCGACGCAGCCAAGCGCTTGAATCTCCTGGGCGCGCAGGTGCCGGTCGAACTCGGCGGTGAAGGCGCCTCGATTTTGGATCTCACGGAGATGTGCTACGCGCTTGGCCGCGCCTGTTCGTCGACCGCGATGATCGTCGCGATGCATCAGACAAAGATGGCGTGCCTCGTTCGCCATGGCCGCGGCAGCGCATATCATGAAACGTTGATGCGCCGGATTGCCAAGGAGCAATTGCTGTTGGCCTCGTCGACCACGGAAGGGCAGAACGGCGGTAATATCCGCGCGAGCGCTGCCGCGATCGAAACGACTGCCACGGGCATTTCGCTGACACGCAATGCGACCGTGATTTCCTACGGTGCCGAAGCCGACGGGATCATGACAATCGCACGTCGCGGCGCCGATGCTGCGGCATCCGACCAGGTCCTCGTGGTGTTTACCAAAGAAGACTACACGCTGACGCGAAGCCTGGGCTGGGAGACGCTCGGCATGCGCGGCACCTGCAGCGCCGGGTTCGAATTGAAAGCCGCCGGTCTTGCCGCGCAAGTCTTTCCCGACGCCTATGAACGCATTCACGGACAGACAATGACGCCGGTCGCGCATCTGTGCTGGTCGTCGGCCTGGGCCGGCATCGCCGCCGCAGCGGTTGATCGCGCGCAGCTCTTTGTGCGCAAGGCCGCTCGTGGAGCAGGCGGACAGATGCCGCCGGGGGCGGCGCACTTCACCACTGCGAAATCGTCGCTGACCAAGCTTCGTGCATTGGTCACCGCCTGCCTCGATGCCTACGCCGCACGGGAGTTCGACGAACGCGCGCTAGGCGCGCTGGATTTCCAATCCTCGATCAATCTGTTGAAAGTCGAGGCGTCGGAGCTTGCGGTTGCGACCGTGATGAGCGCGCTGCGCGCCTGCGGTCTGTCCGGCTATCGCAACGATGGTGATTTCAGCGTTGGCCGGCATCTGCGGGACGTCCTGTCGTCGCCGCTGATGATCAACAACGACCGCATCCTCGCCAATATCGCCACTGCGAACCTGATGAGCGGCGTTCCCACGAGTCTGCGTGATTAAGCCGGCGGGCTTTCGCCAACAGCAAGGACGATGATACATGAATGTAGCGATCCGCACCGCACCGGCCGAATCCGCTCCGCTTCGCGCCGATCCGCTCGATCATCTGGCCGCGGCGCTGTTTCATCCGATGGGCGCCGACGGCGTCTACGCGCGCACCGCGCTCTACGAGGACATGGTGGAGCGGCTTGCGGCGCTGATGACGCGCCACCGCGAGCCCGGCACCGAGGTGATGCGCTTCCCGCCGGTGATGAGCCGCCGTCAGCTCGAGAAGTCCGGTTACCTCAAAAGCTTCCCGAATCTGCTCGGCTGCGTGTGCGGATTGCACGGCAGCGAGCAGGAAATCCACTCGGCGGTCAGCCGTTTCGAGAAGGGTGGCGACTGGACCACGTCGTTGTCGCCGGCCGATCTCGTGCTGTCGCCCGCCGCCTGCTACCCGGTCTATCCGTTGGCCGCCGCGCGCGGACCGCTGCCGAAAGGCGGACTACGCTTCGACGTCGCCGCCGATTGTTTCCGCCGCGAGCCGTCGAAACATCTCGATCGCCTGCAATCGTTCCGAATGCGCGAATATGTCTGTATCGGCACGCCGGATGACGTTGCCGCGTTCCGCGAGCGTTGGATGGTGCGGGCGCAAAACATCGCGCGCGATCTCGGCCTGACGTTCAAGGTTGATTACGCCAGCGATCCGTTTTTCGGCCGCGTCGGCCAGATGAAGGCGGTCAGCCAAATGCAGCAGGCGCTGAAGTTCGAGTTACTGGTCCCACTGCGCTCGGAAGAGCAGCCGACCGCCTGCATGAGTTTTAACTATCACCGCGAGCATTTCGGCACCACTTGGGGCATCGCCGACATCAATGGCAAACCCGCGCATACGGGATGCGTGGCTTTCGGCATGGATCGCCTTGCGGTCGCTATTTTCCAGACCCATGGAATCGACACGGTTAAATGGCCCGCGCGCGTGCGCGAACTGCTCGATTGCTAGTTTTCTCTAAAGCAGCATAAAATGCCGCGTCATTCGCGACGCAATATGTCGTTCGCGCGCTCCGAAGCGTCAGGCGGTATTGCCGGCGTCGATTGTCTGCACCGTGCCGGTGATGTTGCGGCCGCCGTCGCCGAGCAGATACTCGACCATGCGCGCGACGTCTTCGGCCTCGGGCAGCCGCTGCAGCGCGCTGCGCCTGGCGATCCGGTCGGTCTGTTCGCCAGCGAGCCCCTTGGTCAACTCGGTGGCTATGAAGCCCGGCGCTATCGCATTGACGGTGATGCCGAGGCGGCCGACCTCGCGCGCCAGCGAGCGGGTGAAGCCGGCCGCGGCGGCCTTGGTCGCGCCGTAGACCGACAGGCCATTATATCCGGTCGCGCCGATGATCGAGGACATGTTGATGATGCGTCCGGAGCGGTCCGCCATCATCTGCCGCACCACGTATTTCGTCAGGACGATCGGCGACATCACGTTGACGCGTAGCAACTTCTCGATCTCGCTATTGTGCATGGTGGCGAGCAGGCCCTCGGTCCCGATGCCGGCATTGTTGACGAGGCCGTAGATCGGTCCGAATTGCTGGCGCAAACCTTTGACGAAATCGGGGATCGCCTCGATCTCGCCGAGATCGAACGGCTTGAAATGAATCGCTCCGACGCCCTGATCGGTCGCCTCCCGAATCGCCGAGTGCAATTCCACTCGGTCGCCGCGCGCAACCGCGATCACGCCGTAACCCGCGGCCGCAAGCCGCCGCGCGATCGCAAGCCCGATGCCGCGGCTGCCGCCGGTCACCAACACGTTATGCATGATGGCGCGCCAATTTTCCGGACGGAGTGACGTCGAGCGTCTCGACGAAGCTGATCATCACAGGAAGCTTGTGCGGGGCGAGCGCCTGCCTGCAGTCCGCCATGATCTGTTCGCGGATCGTGGCGGTGCGGCCGGCATCGGCGACGCTCGCGAGCATCACATCTGCAACCACGAGCGCGCCGGTGATCGGACTCTTCCGCGCGCGTATGAGCGACATCCGTACCGCGGGGTGGCGGTTGATCACCGCTTCGACTTCTTCCGGATTAACCTTGAGGCCGCCGACATTGATGATGCCGTCGCGCCGCCCGACGAAATAATAGCGCTCGTCGCGCAGCGCCACCATGTCTCCGGTGTCGACGAAACCATCGGGGTCGGTCAGCGCCGGCGCGGCGCGCCCGACATAAGCGTGCGCGGAGCGCGACGAGCGAATGCGCAGCGAGCCGTCCACCACCTTCATCTCGACGCCATTGCGCGGCTGTTCGATCGTCGCGGCCGGGAAGCCTTCGAGGCCATCATCCACCGCGAAACCGACGCCGGCTTCGGTGGAGGCGTAAGCGTGGCCGATCGAAGCCAAAGGAAACGCCTTACGCAGGCTGTCGAGCACGGCCTGATCCGCGATCTCCCCGGATAGCCGCACGTAGCTCGGTGCGAACGCCGCCGCCGCCGCGCTCATCAGCGCTTTGCGCCAGTGTGACGGCGTGCCGGACAGATGCGTCACGCCGCAGCGTACGAGTCGCATCAGATGCTCGGCGATCGGCTCCCCCGATGCGGACAGCACCATCGATCCGCCGCCGATCACGGCGCGCAAAAAAATCTGCAGCCCGCCATAGCGGCGGATGTCGTAGAAGGTAGCCCATGTCGGCGGCGTGCCGCGCGGCAACCCGTCGGCGACGATCGCGCCGGTCAACGCCTTCAGCGTATGTGCTACGATCTTCGGTGCGCCGGTCGTGCCGGACGTCAGCATCAGCCACGACGTCGCGCAGGCCAATTTGCTCGGTTGCGCCGGCATCAGCGGCAACCGCGCGGCCACGATCAGCGATACGCCGGAGGATTGCCAGTTCTCAGGATCGTCGGTAACGACGGCGTCGATCTGCGCATCCGCGACCAGCGACGGCACATGCCTTATGTCGAGGTCGGGCGGACACAAAAGCATCTGCCGCGCGACGCCGTCGATTTCGATCAGCGCGATACCGGCAATCAACTGCGTGCTTATGGCGATCAGCACCGAACGCCCCGCGAGTTCATGCAGTCGTCCGCCAAGACAAGTGCCGCGAACAATGTCTTCGAGCCGAATCGTAATGGAATCGTCGGAGAGCGTGCGGTCGGTCAGCCCCGTTCCAAGGTAGTTGCGGAGCGCAACGATCTCATGCTGGGACATTTTCATAAGCCGTGATGAAATCGCCGAGCGTGACTGGGAAAAATGCGTCGTCGGCCGCGGTGAACGGATCGGTGCCGAGCTTATCCTCAAGACGCGCCACCAGGATCGCAAAGCAGAGCGAATCGAATCCGGATTCGTGCAGCACGAGATCGTCGGTCAGTTCCGGTAAACGGCGATTCTGCTCCGCCGCGATCTCCTTCATCAGTGAAACGATTGTTAACCGTACAGACATCGAATTTTCGCCTTCCTGGTCGATCCGTGAGACAACAACATAGTGCGCATTGGTGAACTTTATCTATGTGCGAACATAGCATTTCAGGTCGATTGGTAAATGACGCGGCAGGTGTCGAAGGTTCGTTGTCGGGAAATCGCGCCGCCGGATCTCGATGCCGTCGCCGATCTGTTGACGCGCGGATTTCCCGGCCGTACGCGCGACTATTGGCTGCGTGGGCTTTATCGCCAGAGCGTGCGTGACATTCCGGAAAACTGTTCGCGTTACGGCTTTCTGCTCGAAAACAACGGGACGCCGGTCGGCGTGCTGCTGCTGTTGTTCACGACCAAAATCGAGAACAACGCGGCATTCGTCCGCTGCAATGTATCCAGCTGGTATGTCGAGCCGCAGTTTCGCAACTACGCGACGCTTTTGACTTCGATGGCTCAGAAGAACCGCAGCGTCACCTACATCAACATTTCGCCGGCAGCAGCGACCTGGCCGATCATCGAGGCGCAAGGTTTCACGAGCTACTGCAGCGGATTGTTTTTCAGTCTGCCGTTGCTGTCGCGCGTCGAAGCCGGGATACGGCTCGAGATGGTGGCGCCCCGCACCGCCGCGATCGAGGGACTGCCGGATGGCGAACTCGAGTTACTCAGGAGCCACGCGCAATATGGCTGCCTGGCTTTCGTGTGCCATAGCGCCGATGGTCCCTTGCCATTCGTGATGGTGCCGAAGCGCGTCAAGCATGGGCGGTTTCCGCTGCCCGCGATGCAGTTGGTTTATTGTCGCGCCGTCGCGCACTTCGCGCGTTGCGCCGGCGCGATCGGTTGGCATCTGCTGCGCCTGGGCAAACCGATCGCGATCATCGACGCCAACGGTCCGGTGCCGGGCCTAGCCGGCATTTATTCGCAATCGCGGGGCCGAAAATATTTCCGGGGGCCGCATCCGCCGCGGCTCGCGGACCTGACCGAAACGGAACTCGTGCTTTACGGACCATGACGCCGCAGTCTGACTCCGTCTGGAGAATGGTCGGATGCGGCAGCCGATCACAAACCGCACCCGCTGTGCGGCATCGGCAGTTACGGCACGATCCGCAAGCCAGTTCAGGCGTGGGCGAACTCCCAATAAAGCCGTCGCGCCTTGGTATAGAATGGACCAGGCTGCAGTGAGCGGTCGTCGATCCGCACCACCGGCGCAACCTTGGCGAAATTGCCGCTTGAGAAAATCTCGTCGGCATTTTCGAAGTCGCTGTATTTCAGGCTCGCCTCGCGCACGATAACGCCGTCGCCGCGCAGCAGGTCGATCACGCGCTGGCGGGTTATGCCGTTAAGAAACGTGCCGTTCGGTGCAGGCGTATAGACGACGCCGTCCCGCGCCATGAAGATATTGGCGTTGCCGAGTTCGGCGATATTGCCGAGCATGTCGCGCAACAGGCAGTTGCCGAAGCCGCGCTGTTGCGCTTCGATCATCGCGCGCGAATTATTCGGGTAAAGGCAGCCTGCTTTGGCTTCGACCGGTGCGGTATCGGCGCTTGGGCGGCGATAAGGCGACAGCGTAATCGCCGAGCCGGTCGGCTTCGGCATCGGCGCCTCGTAAATGCAAAGACACCAGTTCGTTGTTTCCGGATCGAACAACACGCCGCCTCCGGCGCCATTCTGCGCCCAATACATCGGACGGATGTAGAGTTCGGCGCTGGCGTCGAATCGGGCGATGCCCTCCCGCGCGAGATTGAGCCAGGTCTCGTTCGTCACCACCGGCTTGAGCCCGAAGGCGACCGCCGAGCGATTGACCCGCTTGCAATGTTTCTCGAGATCGGGTGCGACGCCCTCGAACGCGCGTGCGCCATCGAACACCATCGAACCGAGCCATGCCGCGTGCGTGCGTGGTCCCATGATCGGCACATTGCCGTCGTGCCAGTCGTCCTCGAAGAAGGTCCAGGTCTTGGAGTAGTAGATCGGTGCGGTCATTGGGCCATCTGTCGTTGCGCGAATGTTAAAGCCGGATGTTGCCGACAAGAACGCGGGCGTGCAGCTCGGGATCGAGCGGGCGATAGGTAAGCAAAGCGGCATCTCTGACAAACAACGGATCGAAGACCGAGGCGACGTCGAAGCCCTCGCGGATCAGATCCTGTTTCTTCTGCTTGAAGGTCTCGGTGATTTCCAGCGCGCCGCGCAACCGGATGAACACGGGATGCGCGTAGGCCGGCAATGCGGCTGTCAGATGCGCGGGCAACGCCGCAAGGTCGAAGCGGTCGTCGACCACGAGCGCGGCCATGCCGGCGCGGCCCTCGGTGTGCGGCACCGCGACGCCGTACACGCTCGCGTCGATCACGCCCCGGAACATGGCGAGTGCTTCCGCGACCTCCGAGGTCGCCACGTTTTCGCCCTTCCATCGGAAACCGTCGCCGATCCGATCGACGAAGTGGAAGAATCCCCTGCCGTCGCGCATCATCAGGTCGCCGGTGCGAAACCAGCGATCGCCGGGCATCAGCACGTCGCGCAGCACCTTGTGCGCGCTGTCTTCGTCGCTGGTGTAGCCCTCGAACGCGCCGCCGCCGTTCTTTGCCGCGCCGATGCGGCCGAGCGCTTCGCCGACCTCTCCCGGCTGACAGGGCACGCACAAGCCTTGCGCATCCCTGAACGGCGCGTCGGCTGCGACGTCGAAGCGCACGATCGTCGCCGGAAAGCGATGCGCCAGAAACGGCGGAATGCGGCCGATCGCGCCGGGCCTGCCCTCGACATTATAAAGCGAGAAGTTGCCTTCAGTGGACGCGTAGAATTCCAGGATGCGCGGAATCGAGAATCGCGCCTGAAACGCCTCCCAAATCTCGCCGCGCAGGCCGTTGCCGCAGCACAGCCGCAGGCGATGGTGCGTTTCCGCGTTGGACGGCGCGGCCTGCAGCAGATAGCGGCAGAGCTCGCCGATATATTGAAACATCGTGCAGTCCCAGCGCACGATGTCATCCCAGAACCGCGTTGCCGAGAATTTCGTCGCGATCACCACCGAGCCGCCGGCGATCAGCATGCTGCCGGTGGCGACCACGCCGCCGACGCTGTGATAGATCGGCAGGCAGTTATACATCCGGTCGTCTGGCATGGCGTTGGTCAGGCCGGAAAACCAGCCGGCCCAGCTCATCACACGGCGATGGCTGACGCGCGCCGCTTTCGGCAGACCGGTGGTGCCCGACGTGTAGATCAGCAGCGCGAGATCGTCTATCGTGACACAGGGACGCTCCTGCGTCGACAAGGCGTTACCATCGCCGCTGTCGAGCCAACGGTCGATGCGAGGCCCGACATCGGCGCCGCCGTGCAACCAGAGCTGCGGCGCGCCGTCGAGATCGGCGGCGGCTCGCTCGTAGTTTTCGAAGAGCTCGTCGGCAACGATGATGTGACAGGCGCCAGCAACGTAGATGCAATGCGTGAGCGATGCGCCTACCAGATTCGTATTGATCAGCGCGACAACGCCGCCGACCTTGGTGATGCCTAGCCAGGCCGCGAGATAATCGGGGCGGCTCGGCATCAGCAGCGCGATGACTTCGCCTGGTCGCACGCCTGCGGCGAGCGACCATCGCGCATAGCGGTTGATGCGGTCGCTCAACGCGCCGTAAGTGAGTGAGCCGTTCTCCGAAAGGATCGCCGGACGATCCGGCGCGCGTGCCGCCCATTCATCGACGACATCCGCCAGTAGCCGCGTCGGATCGGCTTCGATGCCCGATGTGATCTCGATGGCCTTCAGCCAGCTTTTGGCGGTCGACGGCTCCGCCCTGTTCGGCGTCGCGGCGGCGAGCGCGCCAATGCATGGTGGAGACCGGACGTTCATCGAAAGCTCGCGTGAGAGAAATTGAACTGATAGGATGAGTCTATGCGCGATCGATAAGCGCCGCCATGCAACATGGTGACATCCTGCGCGCAGGGTAAATGAAACTGCATGCGCAATTGATTCAACTTGTCGTCAATTCGTCTGAGAAAATTAGGGTTAGTTTTCGGTCGTCCGGGAAAATGGTTGTCGAATAAACCTATCGACTTTAGCTAGTAAGACTACCGGTCGGCGTTGTCCGAGTCTCGAGGTTAAGCAATGCGTAACGAAACGATCGCGATCCACGCCGGCTATGATCCAGATCCGGCGACCAAGTCGGTCGCGGTTCCGATCTACCAGACCGTTGCTTATGCCTTCGACAGCGCCGAGCACGGCGCCGCGCTGTTCAATCTCGAAACGCCGGGCTATCGCTATAGCCGCATCGCCAATCCGACCACCGACGTGCTGGAAAAGCGCGTTGCCGAACTCGAAGGCGGCGTTGGCGCGCTGGCGGTTGCCACCGGCCAGGCAGCGCTGCATTTTTCGCTCATTAACCTTGCCGATGTCGGCGGCAACATCGTCACGGTTCCGCAACTCTACGGCACCACGCATACTTTGCTGTCGCATGTGCTGCCGCGGCAGGGCATCAGTGCGCGCTTTGCGAGCTCCGATCAGCCCGACGCGATCGAAAAGCTGATCGATGACGACACCAAGGCGATCTTCTGCGAAACGATCGGCAATCCCGCAGGAAATGTCTGCGACATCGAGCGTCTCGCCACTGTCGCGCATCGTCACGGCGTGCCGCTGGTGGTCGACAACACCGTCGCGACACCGATCCTGATGAAGCCGATCGAATACGGCGCCGATATCGTGGTACATTCGTTGACCAAGTTTCTCGGCGGGCACGGCACCACGCTGGGCGGCGCGATCGTCGACAGCGGTCGTTTTCCATGGGCGCAGCAGCCGCGCCGCTTCCCCGCCTTTAACGAGCCCGATGAATCATATCACGGCATGGTCTATGTAGAGCATTTCGGCGAGACCGCCTACATCCAGCGCGCACGTAGCGTGTATCAGCGGACCATGGGCTCGGTGTTGTCTCCGTTCAGCGCGTTCCTGCTTCTGCAGGGTATCGAAACCGTCGCGCTGCGCGTCGAGCGTCATGTCGAGAATGCACGCAAGGTCGCGCAATTCCTACGCGACGATCCGCGGGTCGATTGGGTCAACTACGCGGGCTTTCCGGACAGCCCGTATTATCCGCTGGTCCAGAAATATCTTGGCGGCAGCGCGTCCTCGCTGTTTACCTTCGGTATCAGAGGCGGGCTCGAGGCCGGCAGGAGCTTCTACGACGCGCTGAAACTGATCACGCGGTTGGTGAATATCGGCGACGCCAAATCGCTGGCCTGCCATCCGGCATCGACCACGCATCGGCAGATGTCGGCGGACGAGCAGCGCGTTGCCGGCGTATTGCCGGAGACGATCCGGCTCTCGATCGGGATCGAGCACGCCTGCGATATCATCGCAGATATCGACCAGGCGCTGGCGCGGGCCTGTCCGTCACACCGGCGTCTTGAGGCGGCCGAATAGGTATGACGCTGCTTTTTGACAAAGCCCGATCGATCGAGAGCCCGGCGCTCGCGCCGGAGGCGCAACGCGGCAACGCCGTGGGTGACGGTGCCGCGGTGCTCGAAATCGGACTTGTCAACAACATGCCGGACGCGGCGCTGCGCGCGACCGAGCGGCAATTCGTACGGGTGTTGAATGCCGCAGCCGGGCAAAGCATCGTGCGGTTGCACTGCTTCGCGCTGCCGTCAGTGCCGCGCGGCGCGGCGGCCAAGGCTCGGATCGACAGCCTTTATGCGGATGTAGCCGATCTCGGCAAGATCAAGCTGGACGGCCTGATCGTTACCGGCGCGGAGCCGCGCGCGGCGGCCTTGCCGCACGAGGATTACTGGCCGGCGTTGACCGAATTGATCGACTGGGCCGAGGCAAATACCCGGTCGACGATCTGGTCGTGCCTTGCCGCGCATGCCGCGGTGCTGCATCTTGATGGCATCGAGCGGCGCAAGCTCGATCGGAAATGCTCCGGCGTCTATCAGAGCGTCAAGCGACAGGATGACGCATTGCTGGCCGATTTGAAATGGCCGCTGCGGGTGCCGCATTCTCGGCTGAACGATCTGCCCATCGATGAGCTCTCGGTGCATGGATACCGGATCCTCGCCACGTTGCCGGATGCCGGCGTCGATATCTTTGTCCGACAACAAAACAGTCGCTTCGTGTTTCTTCAGGGGCATCCCGAATACGATCCGGTGTCGCTGCAACGCGAATACCAGCGTGATCTCTGTCGGTTTCTGTCCGGCGAGCGCAACTGTTATCCCGACTATCCGGCCAATTACTTCGATGCGGCTACCGAACTGGCGCTCGACGGGTTTCGCGCGCGGGCGGTTGCACAACGCGATCCAAAACTGTTCGCCATCCTGCCGGCGTTTACGCTGCGGCTAGGCGTTGCCGCCGAAACTGAATCGGCGGCAACGGCACTGTTTTGCAACTGGCTGAAGTCGCTGGCGGTGCCGCGATGAGCGCGCTCGCGGCGGTTGCGAACGACGAGAAGGCCGGCGTATCGGCCGAAAACTTCAAATCGGCGATGCGGCATCTTGCCGGCGGCGTGAGCGTCATCACCAGCGGCCGCGGCGCCGACCGCAATGGATTCACGGCGACGTCGGTCAGTTCGTTGTCGGCCGACCCGGCGGCGCTGATCGTCTGCGTCAACCGCAATTGTTCGATCATCCCGACATTGCGCAGGAGCCTCGCATTCGGCGTCAATATTCTCGGCGCGGGCCACCGCGGTGTCGCGGATCGCTTCGCCGGCCGCTGCGACGTCAGCGGCGCGGATCGTTTCGACGGCGCGGACTGGCTGGAGATGATGACCGGCGTCCCTTTAATGGCTGACGCGCTTGCGGCGATGGATTGCACGCTCGACAGCATTGTGGATTGGCAGACGCATTCATTGGTGATCGGCCGGGTCGAAGCCGTTCAGGTGGTCGGCGGTCCGCAGGCGCTGTTGTACTGGCGCGGGCAATATATCGAGACGCCGAGCGGCTAGCTGTTTGATCCGGGACTTTGATGGTGCAATCTTTTCCAGTGACTGGAAAGGAGGCGCTATGGGCCGGGTTATTCATGGGAGCGCCGCCACGACAGCGGCAGTCCGTCGAGCGATACAGCATAGTCAAGAGAGCCTGAGGGCGCTCGCCAAGCGCTACGTCATCAACCAGAAGACCGTGGCGAAGTGGAAGAAGCGGACCTGCGGAATCTGATCGCAGCGGTGCCCTATGCCACCCATACCGCGCTGACCGACAACGGCATCCAGTTTACCAACCGCGCCCGCGACAAATACGCCTTCCATCACATCTTCGATCGGGTCTGCGACGAAAATGCCATCGAGCATCGCCTGACCAAGCTCAAGCATCCCTGGACCAACGGAAAGGTCGAGCGGATGAACCGCACCATCAGGAGCCTGACCCCGCGAAGGCGGGGGACGCGACCTTCAAACGATTCCCCTAAGACGATCACGCCCAACTGCGCTCGCACCTCGCCACCTTCATCGCCGCAGGTTCGTTGCGCAGCGCGTTGCCGATCACGAGCCCTGCGAGCAGCACCATCAGCCCGAGCGCAGGCGGCGCGAACAGCGCTTCTTCCTGGAACACGCCATTGACCAGCACCACAAGAATGCCGAACGCGGCAAGGCCCTGCGTCAGGATTCCCGACACGGCGTAGAGCCGCCAGGCCCTGATCGCGACCGCGACGTAGAATCCCAGCGGCGCCAGCGCGGCGAGTCCCATCTGATACATCAGCACGCCGACCGCGCTCTCCACCGCGCCCGCCACTGCGCCCGCCTGCTGCGCCACCGTCCAATCGATCGCGGAGAAATCATCCGACAGGTTGCCGCCGTCGCCGAGACCCCGGCCCCAGGGCGCTTCCAGGAAGCCGTTCAGCCCGCCCATGAATCCAAGCACGTGGTAATCGCCGATCTGCAATCCGATGATGATGCCGACGGCGACATAACCTGCCAGGCCGATCAGCCCGACCGCAAGCGTCAGCAACGCTCCGAACACGCAGGTCGTGGCCCAGGCGATCAGCACGAACAGGATGGTAATCAGCGCGCCCTTGACGCCGCAGAATACTACCAGCGGTATCGCGGCGATGGCGAGCCACCAGCGACCGACCGAAAACAGAAACAGCACGAAAAAGGCAACACCATAGGCGAAGCTGATCGCACTGATGTTGGGCCCAAACACGCGAAGGATTTTCGACAGGCCGAAACCGGCTAGCAGCGGCGTGTTGAGGAAATCGAATGCAAAACGGTCGGTCAGTTCGACATCGACCTGTCCGGTCACGCGCATCTCGCGCTCCCAAAGCCCGGAGGCGGTCTTCTTAATCTCGTCGAAGTACCAATAGGCCTTGCCGTTGGTGGCTGCGAGCCAGAAATCCCGGAAAACCAATTCGACGTAGCCGCAGGAGATGAACAGCACCGAAATCGCGACCAATACCGGCGTCAGCGGCACCGGATGCTTCGGCGTGCTTAGGAGCGCGAGTTGAAACAAGAATATCGGCAACACGATATTGCGCAGGTAGATCGATGCCGCGAGCGGATCGCGCAACAGTCCGGCCAGGAAGTAGATGCCGATCACCGCGAGCACCGCGGTGCTCTGAATCATCAGTCTGGTGAGCGTTGCGGGATAGTCGCGATAGCGTGTTATATAATTTGCGAAGGCGGCAAGCCACATCACCGAGCAATTCAGGAAGTTGTAGCCCTTGATGAATTCCAGAGAGGACGGGTCTGCGATATAGGGCGAAAGGATGGAGACGAACATGTTCTGAAAAAGCAGGATGAACACCGTGATCGCCGGCGCATGGCCGGGCACCGCCGCGACCACGGCGCAGGCGATCAGCGCCTGGATCGCAATGGCGAGCATCGGGCTGACCGCATGCAGCAGCGTCACAAAGGCGATCGACGCCGTACCGATTGCGATAGTGATGACAGCATCGCAAAAACCCCGCGCGACACCATCGCCCGTCGTCGACGAATCCGATATATCGAGCGGGGGGGTGGCGGCGTATGGCTGCATAGCCGCGCGCGTCATTTCGCCGGGAGCGTGACGCGCCGTCCGCCGATCTTCGCCATCAAGCGTAGCACCGAGCCGTCGATGCCGGCCGCGTTTCTGGCGGATGAGCGCAGCATCAGCGCCATCCAAACGAACGAAATCGTGGTGGCAACGACGGCACCCAGAATCCCGAAAAACGGGATCAGAACGAAGAAGCCGACCGAGCGGGCCAGCACGGTGCAGCCGATGATGGCCAGATAGCGTCCTTCATGGCCGGTCAGCATCAGGATCGAACCCGACGGCCCGGCCGCAGCCACCGCGGCGGTGCCGATCGACAGCAATCCCAGGGCGCCGTAATAGCCGACATAATCCGCGCTAAAAGCCGCGAGGATCCAGTGCCCGAGACCAAAGATCACCAGCAAGCCCGCGACGATCACGCCGAGCGTCGCCGCCGCGACGGAATCCAGCAGCGTATCGAGCTGACGGTGCTGTTGGCGATAGTACAGATTCGGAATGTGCCGGGTCGAGAACATATAGATCGCACCGGTCGCCATCGCAAAGGCATTGGCGATCCGCGTCGTCACGAAATACGCACCGGCGATCGTGGGGCTCATCAGGAAACCGATGATCACCACGTCGGCATATTGATTCGACGCTTCCAGCCCGTTGGAAATCCACAGCTTGAGCGAACGTGACGACCAGGCGCGCAGGTCGAACGCCATCTCGGCGTGACTGATCCTTGGAAAGCGAAGCTGGGTTCGTCGTCGCATCAGCAGCATGTGCACCAGCACCGCGAGACTGCCGCCTGCCGACATTGACAGGAAGATACGGGCAATGTCGACCTCGAGGCCGAGCGTCGCGCAGACCAGGAGGTAGACGATGCCGGGCACCACGATCAGCAGATAGCTGAAGCCGTCGCCAATCCCGACGCCGATCGCGGTGCGCACCAGATGTGATGAGGTCAGCATCGCTGACAGCGACACCAGATACAGCGTTACCGACACCGCAAGCAACGTGTCATGCTCGGCCGCAAACCAGATGTAGAACGGGATCGCCACCAGCGTGCTGCCGGCGAGACACGCCAACGCGCTGAAGGTCATCGCACCCTTGAGCAATTCCTGCTGCCCGGCGGACGAATATTCGCTCCATGAGCGCATCAGGAAGATCTGCTGACCGAACGTGGCGATCACGCTGAAAAGTCCGGCGGCGCTGAACAGGATCGAGTAATTGCCGAAGTCGTGTTTGCCAAGCAGCCGGGCAGCAATTGAAATCAACGTTAGATTCAGGATCGTTGTGATTGCGCGCAGCGCGAACGTGCCGGTCATGCCGCGCACCGCGGAATTATTCCGCAGCGCGAGAACAGTGCTGACCAATACGCTGAACTTCAAGTGACTAAACCTTACCCGGTCGGGATCGCCGCAGTCGCTCCGGTTCACGCCGGCATCGTCGTAGCAATCGAGACTTCCCGTCGGCCCTGGCGCTTCGTTCGGGCGCCGCGTATCCGTAACTTATCCGATTTATCGGTACACCGCGCAAAACCGATACGGAAATTACAATTGACGGTAAAGATGTAGCGTCCGTTGCCGGCATCTTGAACTTCCGCGTTAATGACGCGTTAACCATGCGCGGTCCTAATGCCAACATCGATGATTGTACGTTCCGAATACATACAATTCGTGATCCGCGCGATGGCCTGGCTCTGCCTCGCCGCGATCGCGCTTGCCACGGTTGGGCCCATCGGCACGCGCCCGATCACGGGCTTGTCGCCGAGCATCGAACGCTTCTTTGCCTTTGCGATCGTGGGCGCGCTGTTTTCTATCGCTTATCCGCGTTACGTCCTGTTTGCCGCGGCAATCGTGCTGGGCGCGGCGGCGCTCCTCGAGATGCTGCAAATGCTGACACCGTCGCGGCACGGCCGCGCATTCGATGCAGCGGTGAAGATCGTGGGCGGCGCAGCCGGGCTTTGTGCAGGCCGGGTTGTTGCGCGGCGGCGTCGCCAGGCGATCGACCCGCGCGCGCCTTAAGCTTCGGCTACGGTCGGATCCTGCAGCCGTTCCGGCAAACGCAGCATGGCGATCTTGGGCTGAATGATGGTGCCGTCGATCAGTTCGAGCCGGCCCGAGCGGTTCAGGGTGTGCAACTTGCGGCCCGGCCATCGCGGACCCGGTCGAATGACGTGCCGCACCGTCTGCGCATATGTCTGTGGCGTCAGCTTGGTGATTTCGGCGAGGCCAAGTGCGGCTCCATAGCCGTTGCTGCAATCCTGTACCGGCCGCCATAGCCGCCCGTTGTTGTTGACAAACTGTCCGGCCGGTCGCGCGCTGGCGCGATCAAGCAACACCGGATTGCGTTCATGCGGCATCCATGGTCCGAACAGATTGTCGGCGTGGAAAATCGACAGCGTGTCGGAATAGCCGCCGGCGCCGTCGCGGCTGGCACCGAAGAGATAGTTGCGGTCGCCGTGGCGGATAATCGTCGCGTCCGACAGTTCGAGCCCCGACAGCAATGTTGCATGACGTTCCCAGCGATTCGGAAACGCGATGCATTTGTAGATCGCGACATCGCGGTTGCCGGTGCTTTCCGGAATCATCCACAGCTCATCGCCGGACACGATTAGAAACGGATAGGACAGGTGCCATGCTTCCTCGAGCGCTGGCATCGGCGTGCCGATCGGCCCGGCTTGCCCGAATTCAACCGCCGAAATCGTGCCCTTGCCCGCGCGATGATCGAGGTCCTCGAAGAAAACGAAAGTGCGTCCCTTCCATGTGATCGGAAATGGATCGGCGTAAAACCGATGCGCGGGGCTCGGCAATACATTCCAGCCCGGCCCCGACAGATTTCCCGAAGTCCAGATGCCGGCGTCATCGGTGTGACGCCAGCCGATCCGCCAATGCGGCGCGTAGCAGCACAGCCGGTAGATTCGCTTGGCGATCGACACCGCAATGCCGCGCAGCACGTAAGCCGGCGGCGACCGCGTGCCGCCGTGCTCCACTGCGGCTGATGCTGCGAGCGGCAGCAAAGGCACGTCGGACAGCACGGCCCCGAGCAGCGTCGCGGTGCGTGCCATCACGGTGTCCAGCGCGCCGCCGAGCCCGTCGGCGGTCTCGGCCGAAGGCTTGCCCCATTGCAAGATGGTTTTGCTGATCTCGTCCGCGATCTGGATGGCCGGCAAATCATCGGCCAGGATCGCCGCAAGCGCCGCATCTTCGCCTGGTGTGCCGTCATATAGCGGACGCAGATAAAGACGCGGCGTCGTTTCGCTCTCGCGCGGCTTACCCGTGAAATCGATCACCACATCTGGGGTACGCATCTTGCCGGTCGTGGCGAGCGTGATGGGGTCAATCGAATCCGCGCCGCAGCGCCGTCCGCGCCGCAGTATCATACGCTCGAGGTCGAGCAATGCTTGGAGTCCGGCGGCCCGTGTGGCGCCGGTCCTCGTCCAACGGACCTGCACCGCGACGCGTTCGTTCCCGAACAGTTCGAACGCACGCCGCATCCACTGCCGCGGACGCGCTTCGTCAAATATCAACTCCACGATCGTCATTGGCGGCTTGGACGGCATTCACGCTCACATTGCATCTTCAAGAATCCGGACGTAGTCGTCGACCATCGCGTCGACGGAATATTGCGTCTGCAGGCCTAGCGCGCGTTGCCGCAGCCGCTCACGCAACGCGGGATCGTCAATCACGCTTGCGATCGCGGCGGCGAATGCGATCGCGTCCGACGCATCGACAAAGACCGCCGCCGGCTCGCCGTTGTCGGACAGCACTTCGCGCAGCACGGGCAGATCATTGGCAACCACCGGTACCCCGGCATTGGCGGCTTCCACTGCGGCAAGGCCGAAAGTTTCCGCAAGCGAAGGAAACACGAACACGTCGAGGCAAGCGAGAAATGCTCCGACGCGTTGAGGCGAGATCTCACCGACAAAACGAACCCGATCCGAGACATTAAGTTCGGCGGCGAGTGCCTGTAGTCTGGTTTGGTCGGGGCCCTGTCCGGCGAGCGCCAGGATCCAGTCGGGATGTCGCTGAAGCACGCGGATTGCCGCATCGAGGTGTTTCAAGGGATGCAGCCGCGCCACCGAGCCCAGCAGGATCGCATCGGTGCGGAGGCCGAATTGCAGACGCGCAGCGATTTTGCTTATCGCGGTTTGCTTGCGGTCAAAGCCATGGGCGACGTGTGTCAGCCGCCTGCGATAGCTCTCGGGATAGCGCGAGTAGTCCCGCAGCATTTCCTTGGAATTGACGGTGATGCATTTGAACAGGCCGAGGCGACCCATCGCGAGATCAACGGACTGGAGCCAGCGCGCCATCGTCAGGCGCGCCGACACCTGGTTGGCGATCACCGGCGCCGAACTCACCAGTCGCGCTACCACGCCGCCGATCGCATTGCCGTAGTGCTGAAACGTCAGGATGGCGTCGGGTCGGGCTTGTCGGATACGGCGCGCCAGCGACCAGATGAACCGAACGAACGAGAACGGATCGCCAGGACGGCGCTCCGCGCAATATACGGTGTCGGCCGGCTCGTCGAACGAGGCGGACTGCTTGAAGAAAAAAAGGCTGCGCACGTCATAGCCGCGCGCTGCAAGGCCGGCGCCGACCAGCCGCGATATCTCCTGCGCGCCGGCGTTCTCGGCCTGGGTCTGGACCAGCAGGATGCGAGGCTTGCGTTGCCTCCCGGGCGAGTTGCTGCATGCGGTCGGTCGAAGCTGCGCCGCGTCAAGTGTGGCAGATTGCGAGTGATGCTGCATCCGAATCCAGGGCTCCAGCGCGGCTTGTTCGGGCAGCGGCTCCCTTGCGCGGAACCCGCTAGTTAACAAAGTATGAGTGCGCGCCATTGGTACGCAGTTTTGTATCATGAACAAGCAGCCGCGACAGTTTCCGAAAGATGAAGTTAATTGTTGGGGCAAACCCGCGTATCGCCGATCGATTCTCGTCGTTCGGAAGTCGTTAACCATTCAGTTCGTTCCGCACGCGGAGGCAAAGTGCGGGGTAACGCCGGATTAACCGTCCTTCTTTACTTTGCGGTGATGGTTGTGGCACGGGTCCGTTGGAGTTGACATGTCAGATTATCCGGCGGCTCCGGAATTGCCGGGCAGGCGCGCATTGCCCGGGTCGGCTTCTTGGGAAGACGGCGCGCAGTCGGCGTCGCAGCGGTCCGGCGATCAACCGGTTTTCATCACCGGCATGCTGACCTTTTCCGGAGTAACGTCATTCTTCCGCCGAAACGTCAGGCGCATCGTCGCGATAGCGACGCTGCTATTCGCCGCCGGCGTGACGGTGTTGACGCTGATCCCGTCGAAATATGCCGCGACCGCGCTCGTCGTCGTCGATCCGCGCGAGCAGCGCGTCACCACCGACCAGGATGTACTCCCGGGCATCGGACAGGATGCGGCCGCGTTGCAGAGTCTGATCGAGATCGCCAAGTCCGACGGCTTCCTGCGGCCGATGATCGAGCAGCTCAAGGTCGCCGAGGACGACGAGATCGCCGATGGCGAGACCGATCCCGCGCATATCCTCGACAAGTTCCGGACCCATCTCGAGATATCGCGTCGCGGGCTCACTTATGTGATCGCGATGACGTTCACGTCGAAGAATCCGCAGCGCTCGGCGCGCTATGCCAACGCGCTGGCGCAGGCTTTTATCGCGAGTCAGACCCAGGTCCGTACCGGTGCAGCCGACGAAGCCGCCGGCTGGCTCAACGTCCGCCTCAAGACGCTGAGCGAGAAGCTGCGGGTCTCGGAGGACGCCGTCGCCGCGTTCAAGGCGGAGCATCGCATCGTCAATGCAGGCCGCGAAAGCACCACGCGGCAATTGCGCGTGACCGATCTCAGCACCCAAGTTTCCGCCGCGCGTCTGCACACCGAGGAAGCCAAAAATCGCTACGAGCAGGCGCAGCGCGACCTCAAGGCGAATGTCGACGGGCCGACCGCGTCGCGCTCGGACCTCCTGACCATCCTGCGCGCGCAGCGCACGCAGCTCAACGACCAAATCGCGCAAAAGCGCGCGGTGCTCGGCGACCGCCACCCCGATCTGGTGATTTCCTACAATCAGCTCACCGAGCTCAATCGGCAGATCGAGGCCGAGCGCAAGCGCAACATCGACAGTGCGAAATCGGACTATCAGACCCAGCTCGATCAGGAAAAATCGCTCGAACAGCAGTACAAGGCGCTCGAAGCCGAGATGCTGCTCGACGGCCAGGCCGCGGTGAAGCTGCAGGAACTGCAGCGCGAGGCGGACGCCAACCGTAATATCTACGAACAGTTCCTGTCGCGTTTCAACACCACAAGCGAGCAGCGCCTGCTGCAGGCCACGCAAACCAAGGTGGCGTCGATCGCGACGCCGCCGACCAAGCCCACGCGGCCGTCGCTGCCGGTGCTGCTGATCGGCCTCGCGCTCGGATCGCTGCTGTCGTCGACCGCGTTCGTCGCGATCCAGGATGCGCAGGGTGGACGCATCCGCTCGCCGCGAAAGCCGAAGCCGGCGGTTTCGACGGCTCCAGCAACCGTGCCCGCGCAAGCCAAACAGCCCGCGACGGATCTGCCGGTATGGGCGCGAATTCCCGATGCGTCCGGGCCGCGCTCGATCTGGGGAGCGCCGACGCCGCGTCTCGGCGCCGCAGATCTGCGTCCGCCGCTGCGCGGGCTGCTCGAACTGATCGCGCCGCGACCTGATCAGCGCGCCAAGGTGGTGCTGGTGACGTCTGCGATCGGCGGCTTCGGCAAGAGCACGGTCGCGCGTGCGCTCAATGATCTCGCGATAGACCAGGGCCTGCTCAGC
>CAXUBE010000003.1:0-25821 GCA_964249215.1 uncultured Rhodopseudomonas sp.
CCGTTCTATCTGCGTACCGGCAAGGCGCTCGGCCTCAAGCGCACCGAGGTGGCGATCAAATTCAAGCAGGCGCCGTTCGCGATGTTCCGCGACACGCCGGTCGAGGAGCTTTCGCAAAACTATCTGGTGATCGGCGTGGAGCCGACCGAAGGCATCGCGCTGCAGTTCAACACCAAGGTCCCCGGCCCGTCGATTTCGATCGAAGGCGTCGAGATGAAATTCCGCTACAAGGACTACTTCCAGGCCGAGCCTTCGACCGGCTACGAGACGCTGATCTATGACTGCATGATCGGCGACAATATCCTGTTCCAGCGCGCCGACAGCGTCGAGGCCGGCTGGACTGCGGTGCAGCCGTTCCTGGATGCCTGGAAGAAGGCCGGTCCGCGCGGCCTGCAGATCTATCGCGCCGGCAGCGAGGGCCCCGAATCCGCCAACGACCTGCTGGCGCGCGACGGCCGCGACTGGCGCAAGCTGACCTGACATGCTGACCGACGACAACCGCAGCATCGTCATCGCCTCCGACGCGGAAGCTCTGGCGCGGCTTGCGGCGCAACGGCTGATCGCGCGGATCGCGTTGCATCACGCGCGGCCGGCGATCTGTCTCACCGGCGGCTCCGGGCCGAAGCGGCTCTATGAACTACTCGCGGGCGAATTCGAGCACCGCATCCCCTGGTCACGTGTGCATTGGTTCATCGGCGATGACCGCTTCGTGCCGGCGGACGATCCATTGAACAACATGGGCATCGCGCGGCGCGTTCTGCTCGACGGCCGCGCGCCGGCCGATCACATCCATCCGATTCTGACCGATGCGGCGAGCCCGGACGAGGCCGCGCGGCGCTACGCGGCCGAACTGCGGGCGTTCTACGGCGCCGATCGGCTCGATCCGGCGCGGCCGCTGTTCGATCTGGTGCTGATGGGCGTCGGCCCGGACGGACACACCGCCTCGATGTTTCCGAACGGCACGGCGATCGATGAACGCGCGGCGTGGGTCGTCGGCGTCGCGACCGCGAATGTCGCGCCGTTCGTGCCGCGGGTGACGCTGACGCTGCCGGCGCTCGCCTCCTGCAGCGAGATGCTGTTCCTGCTCGCCGGCGAAGAGAAGCGCGCGATCGCCACCCGGGTCTTGTCCGGTGAAGACCTGCCTGCCGGCCGGGCGCGTTCGAACGGCGAAACGGTCTGGCTGATCGACAAGGCCGCGCTGCCGGAGGCTTTGCATGAACGCTGACGGACCAGCGGATTGCGCAATGATCGTGATGGGCGTGTCGGGTTCCGGCAAGAGCACCATCGCCGAGGCTTTGGCGAACCGGCTCGGCTGGACGTTCGAGGATGGCGACCGCTTTCATCCTGCAAGCAACGTCGCCAAGATGAGTGCCGGTCATCCATTGACCGATGAAGACCGCTGGCCGTGGCTGCGCGCCATCGCCGCCGAGATCGACCGGCTCGCCGATAGCGGCGGACATGCGGTGATCGCGTGCTCGGCGCTGAAGCGCGCCTATCGGGACATTCTGGTCCACGGCCGCCGCGACGTCCGCATCATCTATCTCAAAGGCAGCCGGCAATTGATCGCGGCGCGGCTCGCCGCGCGCACGAATCACTTCATGCCGCCGGGGCTGCTCGACAGCCAGTTCAAGACGCTGCAGGAGCCGGTGCGGGATGAGAACGCCGTGGTGGTGTCGATCGATGCGTCGGCTGACGCGATCGTCGAAGACATCGTGCGCCGGCTGCCGTCGCGCGACAGCGTGCTCCACGCTGCCGAACTCAGCCGATGAGCAACGTCGCGCTCGTGGTCTCCGACGTCGATGGCACGCTGGTCACGCCAGACAAGACGCTGACCGACGAAGCCCGCGCCGCGGTGGCGCGGCTGCATCGTGCCGGCATCGGCTTCACGATTACCTCGAGCCGTCCGCCGGTCGGGATGCGGATGATGATCGCGCCGCTCGGCATCACGCTTCCGATCGGCCCGTTCAATGGCAGTTCGATCGTCGACACCGGTCTGAAGGTCGTCGAGCAGCATCTGATCCCGACCGCGGCGGTCGAAACCGCCCTGGCGCTGCTCGACGCGCACGGCGTCGATGTCTGGCTGTTCACCAACGACGCCTGGTACATCCGCCGCGACGACGGCAAATACGTACCGCACGAACGCCGCACCATCCAGCACGACCCGGTGACCGTGCCGGACTTCGAGGCTTATGCCAGTTCCGCCTGCAAGATCGTCGGCGCCAGCGCCGACGCGGAGCTGCTGGCGCGCTGCGAAGCGGCGATGCAGGCCAAGCTCGGAACGCAGGCGCTCGCGGTGCGCTCGCAGAGCTATTACCTCGACATCACCCCGCCCGGACAGGACAAGGGCAGCTTCGTGCGGGCGATGGCCAAGCGCCTCGGTATTGCGACAGACAAGGTGGCGACCATCGGCGACATGCAGAACGATCTGGCAATGTTTCGCGTGAGTGGGCTGTCGATCGCGATGGGCAACGCCACCGACGACGTCAAGAAAATTGCCAGCCACGTCACCGGACCCAACACCGAGAACGGCTTTGCCGCGGCGATCGATTTCATCCTGGCGCGGGCCGATCGTTGAACGCCATCACTGCGCGCGCTGCATAGCCGGCTTCTCGACCGGCCGCATCGCCGCCTGCAGACTCTGTGCGGTGTTGATCAGCGCGATATGCGTCAGCGCCTGCGGGAAATTCCCGGTCTGCCGGCCCGCCGCCGAATCGTATTCCTCCGCCAGCAGCCCGACATCGTTGGCTACCGCCGCCACCCTGTCGAACAGCAAACGGGCCTTGTCGAGACTGCCCGACAGCACGTAGGCGTCGGCGAGCCACAGGCTGCAGGCGAGGAAGGCGCCTTCGATCGGCGCGACTTCCTCCGATGTCTCTCGCGGATCGTGCCGAAGCACGAAGCCGTCCTTCACCAGGTGCTTTTCGATCGCAGCCAGCGTGCCGCAGACCCGCGGATCGTCGGCCGGCAGGAAGCCGACCGCGGGGAGCATCAGCGTGCTGGCGTCAAGCAGTTGCGAGCCGTAGGATTCCACGAATGAATTCTGCACGCGATCGAAACCGTGCGCGCACACCTGGGTGTGGATGGTCGCGCGCAATGCTTTCCATTCTTCGACCGGGCCGTCGAGGTTGAAGCGCTCCGAACTTTTGATGGCGCGATCGAACGCGGCCCAGGTCATGACTTTCGAGGAGACGTAATGCTTGCCGGGCCCGCGCCGCTCCCAGATGCCGCTGTCCGGATTGTCCCAGAGCTGCGCGAGATGGGTCAGCACCCGGCACTCCAGCGCCCAGGTGGTTTCATCGAGCTCCAGCCCGGCGCAGCGCGCCTGATGAAAGGCGTCGATCAGTTCGCCATAGACGTCGAGCTGCAATTGCGCGTGCGCGGCGTTGCCGATCCGCACCGGCAGCGCGCCTTCGTAGCCGGGCAGCCAGTCGGCCTGCCATTCCAGCAGCCGCCGCTCGCCCATGATGCCGTACATGATCTGCAGCCGGTCCGGCGAACCCGCGACCGCGCGACGCAGCCAATTGTGCCAGGCGGAAGCTTCCGCGGTGTAGCCGCTGTTCATCAGCGCCAGCAGCGTGAAGGTCGCATCGCGCAGCCAGCAAAAGCGGTAGTCCCAGTTGCGCGCGCCGCCCAGTTTTTCCGGTAGCGAGGTCGTCGGCGCCGCGACAATGCCGCCGCTGGGCGCGAACGTCAGCGCCTTGAGCACGATCAGCGACCGCATCACCACGTCGCGGTCGGCGCCTCGATACGTGCAGCGGCCGGACCATTCCTCCCAGAATTGTTCGGTGTCCTTGAGCGCGAGATGCGGATCGACCGGCGTCGGCACCGGAAGATGCGACGGCCCGTAGCTGAGCACAAATGCCACGGTCTCGCCGGCGCCCAACTCGAAATCCGCGACGGTCGTGAAATCCTCGCCGCGGGTCTCGACATCGGTTCGCAGAACGGTCATGTCCGGGCCGCAGATCGCCAGCAGCGCGCCGTCCTCGGTGCGCTTGACCCACGGCGTGTCGGCGCCGAGGCCGAACCGCAGCACGAGTTGCAGGTGCATTTTCACGCGGCCGGCGTCGCCGCGCACCAGTCTGATCACGTCCGAGGCGCTGGCGCGCGGCGGCATGAAATCGATCAGCGTCACGGCGCCGTCGGCGGTCTCGAATTTCGTCTCGAGGATGAGGGAATCGCCGCGATAGCGGCGCGATACCGCTCTCTCTCCCGACCCGGGCGCGAGCAGCCAGCGGCCATGCCGGGAGGTGCCGAGAATCGCCGCGAAGCAGGCGTCGGAATCGAACGACGGCCAGCACAGCCAGTCGATCGAACCGTCGCGGCCGACCAGCGCGGCGGTCTCGCAATCGCCGATCAGGGCGTAGTCTTCGATTTTTGAAGGCAATTTATTATACCTGGATCGACCGGGCAGCGGTTGCCGCCCGTAGCGCATCGATGTCGATCGACGCGTCGATGGCTTCGATCGCGACCGGCAGACGTCGGCGCCAGTTCGGATTCTCGTCAACGGTGCCCGGGATATTGGGCTGGTCGGCGACGCCCAGCAGATCCTCGAGCGAGACCACCAGCAGCCGCGACCGCGTCCGCGCCATGAACGTCAGCACCGCATAGATGTCGTCGTGCGTGATGCCGTTGTGCCGCAGCACGTCGCGGAGCATCGCCAGCGCATGGCGGCGCGCGTCATCGCTTTCGCCCGGATCGATCCCGATCGCGCGCTTCGATTGCAGGTCCGAAAGCGTCCGCCAGCCCCGGTAGGTGGCAAGGTCATGGGTGTTGAAGGTGACCAGCGCGTCGGAGCGATAATGGTCCAGCCCGAAAAACCAGCCCTGGTGATAATCGCGCTCGAACATCATCACCCGGTACGACCAGATGCCCCATTCGGCGAGCCGTTCGCGAAATCCATCCGGCACGGTGCCGAGGTCTTCGCCGATCACCACGCAGCGACTGGCGATGCTCTCCTGCGCGGTCACCGCCAGGAGCGCGTCGAACGGCATCTGTACGTAGACGCCGTGGTCGGGCGTGAAGCCGTGGGGCACCAGGTACAGCCGTTGCAGGCCGAGCACGTGGTCGAGCCGTACCGCGCCGGCGTAGCGCATGGAGGCGCGCAGCATCTGCCGGAACGGCCCGAACGATTGCATCTCCAGGCCCGACGCGTTGAAGCCGGCGAGGCCCCAATTTTGTCCGGCGGAGTTGAGCTGGTCAGGCGGCGCGCCGACCGACAGATGTCGCGAGATCGCGATCTGCTCGTTCCAGGCGTCGAAGCCATCGCTCTGCACGCCGACCGCGATGTCGAGATAAAGCCCGACGCCCATCCCGAGCTGTTCTGCGCGGTCGCGGCAGCCACGCAACTGATCGTCGGCGCACCATTGCGCGTATTCGACGAATTCGACATCCGGTGCATGCGGCCCTTCGCGCAATTCCGCAAAACGCGCGTCATCCGGCTGCCGCCATTCGTCCGGCCATTCCCACCATGGTGTCTTGAACTTATGGCGCAGCACCTCGAAGCAGGCAAAGCGCGACAGCAGCGGCGCGCGATCGGCACGAAACGCCTCGAAGGCGGCGCGCTGTCTGGATTTCGCATCGGCACGAAAACGCGCATGCGCGCTGCGCAGCGCGGCCCATTTCCGCGCCGCCACCGCTGCATAGTCGACGATGTCGCCCGACCTCAACCCGGTGAGATCATCTTTGATCTTGACATGGCCAGGGACTTTCTCGACGTCGATATATAGCGGGTTGAGAAACAGCCGGCTGTTCGGCGAATACGGACTGCAGTCCGACGGCCTGTCGTCGAACAGCGCGTGCAGCGGATTGAGCCCGATGCCGGCCGCGCCCAACCCTGCGGCGAGTTCGATCAGATTTTCAAGATCGGTGAAATCCCCGATGCCCCAATTGCGCTCCGAGCGGACGCCGTAAAGCTGCACGGCGAGCAGCCACGAGCGGTCGAACTCGCCGCGAAAAGCCGATGGCGGCGCCACGTTCAGCGCGGTCCGTTCGGTCATCCCGTCGGCGTCGGTGATATCCAGCCGGTAGGCGCCGATGGCCATCGTCGCGGGCCATTCGATCGCGCCGCGCCCCGCAGTGCCTTGCAGCACCAGCGCGCCGTCTGCCGCAAATACCTGCCAGCGGACGGGGAAGCGGGCACCGTCCGCCAATTCGGTGCGGCCTTCCTGCCCCGACCGCAGCACCACGGACCCGCCGAGCAGCCAGTGCCGGGCACGGATCGGCATGGCATCGAGGATGATCTTGAGAGCAGCGGCGCTGGTGGTATGACGCTGCCCCTGGCCATCATGGAACTCGGCCTGAATTCCAAGTTCGGCGGCTTTGGTGAAAAGGTCCATTCGGCACGCCGTTTGCACGCAACGCTGGGCACGCCGCGAATCCATCCGATGATACGGGAGGATAGTCGTCCCCAACGTCTTTGCGTAGGGTGTGTTCCGGGAACCCTTGGGGTCGACGGGCTTTGTATATGTCCGGACCATCCCGGCGTTGTTCGAAACAATGGGACGGTTGTCCTAAATCGTTGGCATCACCGTGAATAAAAGCACTCAGGCGGTCGATAGCGTCGCAGCCGGCGGCGCTTTTCATATTGAAGAAATTTATCCGATCGTCGACGGCGGTCGCTTTGCCGTCAAGCGCGTCGTCGGCGAGCCTATCGAGTTGTGGGCCGACATATTCCGCGACGGGCATGACGTCATCAGCGCCGCGGTGGTCTGGCGGATGGAAGAGGAACGCACCTGGCATCGCGCGCCGATGACGCACGTCGTCAACGACCGCTGGAGCGGCACATTCACCCCGACCGCAATCGGCCGGTACGTCTATGCGGTCGAAGCATGGACCGACGAGTTCGCGTCATGGCTGCACGGCGCCGAATTGAAGCAACAGGCGGGACAGGACGTCACGCTCGATGCGCTCGAGGGTGCCGGTCTGCTCACCAAGGCGCAGAGCGGCGGGCCCGACGCCGTGGCGACAATCCTGCGTCAATGCGAGGAATATCTTACCACGGGTGAAGTCGAGCCGCTGCTGACGCCGGACCTGCGTGCCGCGATGGCGCAAAGCCAATCGCGCCCGGACCTGACCCGGTCGCAATTGCTGCCGCTAATGATCGACCGTCCCCGCGCGCGCTACGGCGCGTGGTACGAGATGGTGCCGCGCAGCCAAGGCACGACGCCCGGCAGGCACGGTACATTCCGCGACTGCATCGCGCGTCTGCCCGATATCGCTGCGATGGGGTTCGACGTGATTTATTTTACGCCGATCCATCCGATCGGCATTACCAACCGCAAGGGACGCAACAATGCGCTGACCGCAGCGCCAGGCGATCCGGGCAGTCCCTACGCGATCGGCGGCGAAGCGGGCGGCCACGACGCGGTGCATCCCGAACTCGGCACGCTCGACGATTTCCGCGCCTTCGCGGATGCCTGCAAGACGGTCGACATCGAAGTCGCGCTCGACATCGCGGTGCAGTGTTCGCCGGACCATCCGTGGCTCAAGCAGCATCCGGCCTGGTTCAAGCGCCGCCCCGACGGCTCGATGCGCTACGCGGAAAATCCGCCCAAGAAATATGAGGATATCGTCAATCCGGATTTCACATGCGACGATGCCGGCTCGCTGTGGAATGCGCTGCGCGACGTCATACTGTTCTGGGTCAATCACGGCGTTCGGATTTTCCGCATCGACAATCCGCACACCAAGCCGCTCAGGTTCTGGGAATGGCTGATCCACGAGGTCCAGCTCAAGCATCCCGACGTCCTGTTCCTTGCAGAAGCCTTTACCCGTCCCAAATTGATGAAAGGACTAGCCAAGCTCGGCTTTACGCAGTCTTATACCTACTTCACCTGGCGCACCCAGAAGTGGGAGCTGGAAGAATATCTGCGCGAACTGACCGGCTATCCGGAGCGGGAATATTATCGCCCGAACTTTTTTGTCAGCACGCCGGACATCCTGCCCTATCATCTGCAGAGCGGCGAGGCCTGGATGTTCAAGGCGCGGCTTGCCTTGGCTGCGACGCTGTCGTCGACCTACGGCATCTACAACGGCTTCGAGTTACTCGAACACGAGCCGATCGCGGGTAAGGAGGAGTATCTCAATTCGGAGAAATACGAGATCAAGGTGCGCGATTGGGATCAGCCCGGTAACATCAAGCCGTATATCCGCGACATCAATCAGGCGCGCCGCAACAACCCCGCCCTGCAATATATCGGCAACCTCCGCTTTGTCGGCATCGAAGACGGCAACGTGATCGGCTTCATCAAGCAGTCGCCGGATTTCAGCAATGCAGTCGCGGTCGCCATCGCTTTGTCGCGCGATACGCATGACTTCTGGTTCGCGTTCGGCGATCTGCAGATCGAATCGAGCGGCCAGCGCCGCCCGGTCGCGGCGGTGGAAAACCTGCTGACCGGCGAACGGCATGCCGTGGAGTGGGGCGGCATTCACCTGCGGATCGATCCGCAAAGAGATCCGGCGCTTCTGTTCCGCTGCCTGGCCTGAGGGGCAACGCGATGAACGTCATGCCATCGATCGAAAAGACCGATGCTCCGGTCGCCGTTGCGGCAGAAGACCTGTGGTACAAGGATGCGATCATCTATCAGTTGCACGTCAAGGCGTTCGCCGACAGCAACAATGACGGCATCGGCGATTTCGCCGGTCTCACGGACAAGCTCGACTACCTGCAGGACCTCGGCGTCAACGTGCTGTGGCTGATGCCGTTCTACCCCTCGCCCGGCCGCGACGACGGGTATGACATCGCCGACTATGGCGCGGTGCATCCCGATTTCGGCACCATGAAGGACTTTCGCCGCTTCATCCAGGAAGCGCAGAAGCGTGGCCTGCGCGTGATCACCGAACTCGTCATCAACCACACGTCCGATCAGCACGACTGGTTCAAGCGGGCGCGGCGAAGTCCGAAAGGGTCCTCGGCGCGCGATTGGTACGTCTGGAGCGACGACGACAAGAAATATGCCGGCACCCGCATCATCTTCACCGATACCGAGAAATCCAACTGGTCGTGGGACCCCGAGGCGAAGGCCTACTACTGGCACCGCTTTTTTTCCCATCAGCCGGATCTGAATTTCGACAATCCGCGCGTCGTATCCGCCGTGCTTCAGGTCATGAAGCGCTGGCTCGACACCGGCGTCGACGGCTTCCGGCTCGACGCCATTCCGTATCTGTGCGAGCGCGACGGCACCAACAACGAAAATCTTCCCGAGACTCATGTGATCATCAAGAAGCTGCGCGCCGAGCTTGACGCCTATGCGCCTGGAAAAGTGTTGCTCGCCGAAGCCAATCAATGGCCCGAGGACGTGCAGGAATATTTCGGCCAGGGCGACGAATGCCATATGGCCTACCATTTCCCGCTGATGCCGCGGATCTATATGGCGATCGCGCAGGAAGACCGTTTCCCGATCACCGACATCCTGCGCCAGACGCCGGACATCCCGGCCAATTGCCAGTGGGCGATGTTCCTGCGCAATCATGACGAACTGACTCTCGAGATGGTCACCGACGTCGAGCGGGACTATTTGTGGTCTACCTATGCCGACGATCCGCGCGCGCGCATCAATGTGGGCATCCGCCGCCGGCTCGCGCCGTTGATGGACAACGACCGGCGCAAGATCGAATTGATGGATTCGCTGCTGCTGTCGTTCCCCGGCACGCCGATCATCTACTACGGCGACGAGATCGGAATGGGCGACAACATCTATCTTGGCGATCGCAACGGCGTGCGCACGCCGATGCAGTGGACGCCGGACCGCAACGGCGGGTTCTCGCGCGCCGACACCGCGCGGCTCTATGCACCGCCGATCATGGACCCGGTATTCGGCTACGAGGCCGTCAACGTCGAGGCGCAATCGCGCAGCCTCTCGTCTCTGCTCAGCGCCACCAAGCGGCTGATCGCGGTGCGCAAATCCACTGCTGCGTTCGGCCGCGGCACGATGGGCTTCATCCGCCCCGACAACCGCGCGGTGCTGGCCTATGTCCGCAAATACGGCGACGAGGTCATCCTTTGCGTGGCGAACCTGTCGCGCTCCGCTCAGGCGACCGAGCTCGATTTGTCCGAATGGCAGGATCGCGTGCCGCTGGAAATGCTCGGCCGCAGCAGCTTTCCGCCGATCGGCGACCTGCCTTACATGATCACGCTCGCGCCTTACGGCTTCTACTGGTTCTTGCTCCGCGAACCCGACCCGTCGAAAGCCCCGGCGTCGAGCATCGTACCGGAATTCGAGACGCTGGTGGTGCCGCTCGGCGCGACATGGATGTCGTTGGGGCGCACCCGCGGCGTATTCGAACGCGACGTGCTGCCGCCTCATCTCGCGCGTGCCCGCTGGTTTCCGGAGCGCCGGGCTGCCGCGATAGCGACCCGCCTCACCTCGGCAAGCCCGCTGCTGCCCGAGGGCGAAACCCGGCCGTGGCTCGCATTCTTCGAGGCCACGCTGCACGGCGTGATCAGCCGCTACATGATGCCGGTGCAGATCAAATGGAGGCGCTTCGATCGCGAGCGCTACAATCCCTCCGCGCTTGCCGCGGTGCGCCAAGGCTCACGCGAAGGCACCTTGATGGACGTCGCGGCCGAGCCGGAATTCATCACGGTGCTGCTCGACAATGTGCGCAAATCTGTGGTCACCGAAGAACTCGGCCTGCGCGTCGAATTCCTGCCGACCCGGACATTCGTCGGAACGCCAGCCGTGCCGCTAGGCCATATCCGCGCGGTGCAGACCGAGCAATCGAACAGTTCGGCGCTGGTCGGCTCCGATTTCGTGGTCAAGATCTACCGCAAGCTCGAAGCCGGGTTGAGCCCGGAGCTCGAGATCGGACGTTTTCTCGCCGACGAAGCGGGCTTCGCCAATACGCCCGCGCTGCTCGGCAGCGTCGAACTGGTCGAGGGCCGACAGCGCACGGCGCTGGCGATCGTGCACGCCTTCATCGAGAATCAGGGCGATGCCTGGACGGTGACATCCGCTTATCTCGACCGTTTCGTCGAGGCGCAGCGCCTGCTCGACACCAGCGGCCGTCCCGGCGAGAGCGACGCGCAGGTGCCGTATCTGCGCTACATGACGCAGACCGGGCGCCGTGTCGCCGAGATGCATGTGGCGCTGGCGAGCCGACCCGACCTGCCGGACTTCGCGCCGGAACCAACCTCGGCGGACGACATCGCGCGCTGGATCGACGGCATTGCCAACCGCGCGGAGCGCGTGTTCGCCGACCTGCGCAAGCGCCGCGATATGGTCAAGGATGACGACCGCGCGATGGTCGACCAGTTCCTGACCTATCAAAGCCGCCTGCGCGACATGATGACGGCGATGGCGTCCGACGATATCGGCGGGCTGAACATCCGCCATCATGGCGATTTTCATCTCGGCCAGATGCTGATCGTGAAAGACGACATCTTCGTCATCGACTTCGAGGGCGAACCGCGCCGCTCGCTCGCGGAACGCCGCGCCAAGGCGCCAGCCGCGCGCGACGTCGCCGGCCTGATCCGGTCGATCGACTATTCGGCGACCGCCGCGCTCGAGCGCGCCATTAAGATCGCGCCCGATGACCACGGCAAGCTCGCCGCCGCACTCGACGGCTGGCGCGACCGTTCGACCGCGGCCTTCCTCGGCGCCTATCGCGAGGCGATGAACGACCGGCGCTTGTGGCCGGCCACAGAACAGGGTTCGGAACGCATTCTGAATTTCTTCCTGCTGGAAAAGGCGCTTTACGAAATTGAATATGAAATCGCGCACCGCCCCGATTGGCTCCGAGTCCCTCTGGCCGGCACCCTCGACATCTTGTCTCGGCGTACGGAGGTATCGAAATGACGGCTACTCTGCCTGACGAGGCCTATGCGATCATGGAAGGACGCCACTCCGATCCGTTTCATTATCTCGGCCCGCACCGGGAGAACGATCGCACCGTGGTGCGCGCGTTTCTGCCGGCGGCATCGAAGGTCGACGCGGTCGACGAGAACGGCGGTCTCGCGGCGCTCGAGCGCATTCATGATTCCGGCCTGTTCGCAGGCACGCTGCCGAACGGCTCGACCAGCTACCAACTCCGCGCGCGCTACGGCGACAACACCGTGGACCTCGACGACCCGTATCGGTTTCCGCCGATCCTGACCGATTTCGACCTGTATCTGCTCGGCGAAGGCACGCAGAAGCGGCTTTACGACAAACTCGGTGCGCATCCGATCACGCTGGACGGCGTCAAGGGCGTTTCGTTCGTGGTGTTCGCCCCCAACGCGCAGCGCGTCAGCGTGGTCGGCGATTTCAATTACTGGGATGCGCGCCGCCATCCGATGCGCGTGCGCAGAAACGGCTATTGGGAGCTGTTCATTCCGGGCGCGATCGCCGGCGATCACTACAAGTTCGACATCGTCGGTCCGCACGGCCGGCATCTGCCGCTGAAGGCTGATCCGATGGCGTTCGCCGCGGAGATGCGGCCGAACACGGCGTCGATCGTGCTCGATCAATCGCTGTTGCCGCATCCTCGCCCGGCACCTGACAACGTCAACGCGCTCGGCGCGCCGATCTCGATCTATGAGGTTCATCTCGGCTCATGGCGGCGCAAGGACGGCAATGAGTGGCTGACCTATCGCGACCTCGCCGCGACGCTTCCTGCGTATCTGCGCGATCTCGGCTTCACCCATGTCGAATTTCTGCCGATCAACGAACACCCGTTCGACGGATCGTGGGGCTATCAGCCGACCGGCATGTACGCGCCGACCAGCCGCTTCGGCGCGCCGGCTGAATTTTCCGCGCTGGTCGATGCGTGCCACGCCGAAGGCATCGCGGTGCTGCTCGACTGGGTCCCGGGGCACTTTCCGGACGATCCGCACGGCCTCGGCGTGTTCGACGGCACCGCGCTTTACGAGCACGCCAACCCGCTGCAGGGCCGTCATCTCGACTGGGGCACGCTGATCTACAATTACGGCCGCACCGAAGTGGTGAATTTCCTGGTGTCGAACGCGCTGTTCTGGCTGGAGCGTTACGGCATCGACGGCCTGCGCGTCGATGCGGTGGCCTCGATGCTGTATCTCGATTACAGCCGCCCTGCCGGCGGCTGGATTCCGAACAAATATGGCGGCCGCGAGAACATCGAGGCGATCGAGTTCCTGCGCCGCTTCAACACCGAGGTATTCGCCAGGTTTCCGCAGGCGACCACCGCCGCGGAGGAATCCACCGCATGGCCGCAGGTATCACGCCCGGTCGAGTTCGGCGGGCTCGGCTTCGGCTACAAATGGAACATGGGCTGGATGCATGACACGCTGGACTACATCAGCAAGGATCCGATCCATCGCAAGTTTCACCACGGCAACATCCTGTTCGGCCTGCAATACGCGTTCTCGGAAAACTTCATCCTGCCGCTGTCGCATGACGAGGTGGTGCACGGAAAGCGGTCGATCATCGGCCGCATGCCGGGCGACGCGTGGCAGCGCTTTGCCAATCTGCGCGCGTATTATTCCTTCATGTTCGCGCATCCCGGCAAGAAGCTGATGTTCATGGGCTGCGAATTCGCCCAGGAGCGCGAGTGGAATCACGACCGCTCGCTCGATTGGCATCTGCTCGATCAGCCGAACCATTCCGGCATCCAGGCGCTGGTCCGCGACCTCAACCGGCTTTACAAGTCGATCCCCGCGCTGCACGAACTCGATTGCGACGGCTACGGATTCGAATGGGTGATGACGGAGGACGCCGACCACAACGTGTTCGCCTGGATCCGCAAGGGCAACGCCGTGCGGTCGCGCTGCCTGGTGATCGTCAATTTTTCCCCGAACGTGTACCGCGACTACCGCGTGCGGGTGCCGTTTCCGGGAGTATGGCGCGAGGTGTTCAATTCCGACGCGTCGATCTATGGCGGCACCAATGTCGGCAATTCCGGCGAAGTCCATACCCTCGAGGGGCTGGTGCCCGAATTGAACCTGACGCTGCCGCCGCTAGCCGCCATCTTCCTGACCCCGGAAGATTGAGCATGCGTCTGTCTGCCGGAACGCCGGCACGTCTCGGCGCAAGTTGGGACGGTCGCGGCACGAACTTCGCGCTGTTCTCTGCCCATGCGCAGAAGGTCGAACTCTGCCTGTTCGACAGCCAGGGACGTCGCGAGATCGAACGGATCGCGCTGCCGGAGCGCAGCGAGGACGTCTGGCATGGTTATCTCAACGACGTCTCGCCCGGCCAGCTCTATGGTTACCGCGTGCACGGCATTTACGCGCCCGAGCAGGGCCATCGCTTCAACGCGCACAAACTGCTGCTCGACCCCTACACCAAGCGGACGTTCGGACGGCTGGTGTGGAGCGACGCGCATTTCGCCTATCGCACCGGTAGTCCGCGCGAGGACTTGTCCTTCGACCGGCGCGACAACGCCCGCGGCATGCCGAAATCGGTCGTGGTCGACGACGAGACGATGGGCGCGGCGCGGCGCGACACCCGGCCGAACATCCCGTGGGAAAACACCATCATCTACGAGGCCCACGTCAAGGGCCTGACGCAAACCCGCGACGACGTGCCGCCGGGGCTGCGCGGCACCTATGGCGGGCTCGCCGCGCCGGCGATGATCGATCACCTGAAACGGCTCGGTGTGACCGCGATCGAGCTGCTGCCGATCCATGGCTTCATCGACGACCGCATGCTGGTAGAGAAGAAGCTGTCGAACTACTGGGGCTACAACACGCTGTCGTTTTTCGCGCCCGAGGCCCGCTACGCGCCAGACAACGGCATCGACGCGTTCCGTACCACCGTCGCGCGGCTGCATGACGCCGGCATCGAAGTGCTGCTCGACGTGGTCTACAACCACACCGCGGAGGGCAACCAGATGGGCCCGACGCTGTCGTTCCGCGGCATCGACAACGCCTCCTATTATTGGCTGAAGCCCGGCAATCCGCGATTCTACGACGACTTCACCGGCTGCGGCAATTCGGTGAACCTGACGCAGCCGCGGGTGTTGCAGATGGTGATGGATTCGCTGCGGCACTGGGTCGAGGTATTTCACGTGGACGGCTTTCGCTTCGATCTTGCGACCACCCTGGCGCGCGGCCCCCACGGCTTCGACCGGAACGCCGGCTTCTTCACCGCGATTCGGCAGGATCCGGTGCTGGCATCGGTCAAGCTGATCGCCGAGCCGTGGGATCTCGGCATGGGCGGCTACCAGGTCGGCGGATTTCCCTCGCAATGGTCGGAATGGAACGATCGCTACCGCAGCACGATGCGGCACTATTGGGCCGGCCAGGGCAGCCTGATCGGCGAAGTGTCGCGGCGGATGACCGGCTCATCGGACATCTTCAATCACGACGGCCGCGCGCCGCGCGCCGGGCTCAACCACGTCACCGTGCATGACGGCTTCACGCTGAACGATCTGTTCAGCTACAATCACAAGCACAACATGGCGAACGGCGAGCATAATCGCGACGGCACCAACGACAACATCAGCACCAATTGCGGCGTCGAGGGCACGACCAGCGACACCAAAATTGTTGCGCTGCGCCGCCAGCTTCGCAAGAACCAACTGGCATGTCTGTTTCTGGCGCAGGGCGTGCCGCTGATGCTCGCCGGAGACGAGGTCGGCAATACGCAAGCCGGCAACAACAACGCTTACTGCCAGGACAACGAGGTCGGCTGGGTCGGCTGGGAAGGTCTGCATCGCGATGGCGACGACATGACCGACTTCGTCGGGCTGATGAGCGACATCCGCCGCCGTTTCCCGCAAATTTCCGCGCAGAAATGGCTCGACCGCCGCGCCGACGGCTCTTACGGCGTGCTTTGGCTGACGCCGGCCGCCGAGGAGATGACCGAGCAGGACTGGTCGTTTCCGGACGGCCGCTTTCTCGCTTACATGCTGACCCCGACGGGGCACGGCGCGGCGGCGATCTTCATCGTGCTGAATTCGGCCGTGGCGGCGATCGATTTCACGCTGCCGAAATCGCCGCACTATCAGATCTGGCATCAGTTGTTCGACACCGCGTCCGACAGCGTGCCGGCGACGCCGTTGCCCTCCGGCAGCGCGGCCAAGGCGCCGCCCCGCTCGGTGCTGGCGTTTGCAGGATCGGCGGCATGAGCGAAAATTCGTTCGGCCCGCGCCTGAGCCGGGACGGCGCTACGTTCAGATTATGGGCGCCGCACGCCAAACAGGTCGGCGTTGTGACCGGCCGAATTCATCCGATGCAGAAAAGCAGCAACGGCTGGTTCACGGCCGACATCGCGGGCCTCAAAGCCGGGACGCGCTATCGTTTTCGCATCGACGATGAAACCGACGTGCCCGATCCGGCGTCCGCGTTCCAGCCCGACGACGTTGCGGGCTTCAGCGAACTGATCGACCACGCCGCGTATCGCTGGCGCGCGCGCGATTGGCGCGGCCGGCCCTGGCAGGAGACGGTGCTGAGCGAAGCCCACGTCGGAACCTTCACGCCGCAGGGCAGTTTCACGGCGATGATCGACAAGCTCGACCATCTCGCGGCGACGGGCATCACCGCGCTCGAATTGATGCCGCTCGCAGATTTTCCAGGCGAACGCAATTGGGGCTACGACGGCGTGCTATGGTACGCGCCCGACAGCGCTTATGGCCGGCCCGAGGATTTGAAGGCGCTGATCGACGAAGCGCATCTGCGCGGCCTGATGGTGTTCCTCGACGTGGTCTACAATCACTTCGGCCCGGAAGGAAATTACCTTTATCGCTATGCAAAGGATTTCTTTGCCGCCGTGCATACCCCGTGGGGCAACGCGATCAATTATCGGATTCCGGAAGCGCGGGCCTTTGCGATCGAGAACGCGCTGCACTGGCTGCGCGATTATCGCTTCGACGGATTGCGCCTTGATGCGGTGCATGCCATTCCCGAGCAGGGCGAAATCCCCATGCTCAACGAACTCAGCCGCCGCGTCGGCCTGCTCGCGGCCGAGACCGGACGTCACATCCATCTGGTGCTGGAAAACGACGACAACGTCGCGACGCTGCTCGATCCGGTCGCCGATCCGGCGGGCGGGCGGTATCGTGCGCAGTGGAACGACGATTATCACCATGCCTGGCACGTCTTTCTCACCGGCGAAGACAAGGGCTACTACTCGGACTACGGGCCGTCGCCGCTGCGGCATCTTGCGCGCACGCTCGGCTCGGGCTTCGCCTATCAGGGCGAGTCGTCGCCGCATCGCGACGGCGCCGTGCGCGGCGAGCCGAGCGGCGCGCTGCCCACGACGGCGTTCGTGAACTTCTTGCAAAATCACGACCAGATCGGCAACCGCCCGCTGGGCGAGCGCCTCGAAACGCTGGCGCCCGTCAAGGTGATCGAAGCAGCGCTGGCGATCACGCTGCTTTCCCCGACGGTGCCGATGCTGTTCATGGGCGAGGAATGGGGATCGCGCGCGCCGTTTCCGTTTTTCTGCGATTTCGTGGGCGACCTTGCCGATGCGATCCGCAAAGGCCGGCGCAAGGAATTCGCCGGAGCCTATGCCGAATACGGCGACGACGTGCCGGATCCGCTCGATGCCGAGACGGCCAAATCCGCGGTGCTGGATTGGGACGCCGCGGCAACCGCAGAGGGCCGCGACCGCCTGTCGCTGGTCAAGCGTCTGCTCGCGATCCGCACCTCCGACATCGTCCCGCGGCTCGCATCCGCGCGTTTCGGCGGTGCGACGGCGGACGACGACGGCCGCCTGCGGGCGCATTGGCACCTCGCCGATGACGCAACGCTGCGGCTCTTGGCCAATCTGTCGGACCACCCGCGTCCGCGCGGCGAAGACCTCGCCGGAACCAATCTTTGGGGCGGCGATTTGCCCTCGATGATGCCGCCATGGGCGGTGTATTGGCGACTTGAAGAGACCTGATGCCTTCTCCTGCGATCCCGACAGCGACCTATCGCGTGCAGCTTACCGCGAATTTCGGCTTCGACGCCGCCGCAGCCATCGTTCCCTACCTGAAATCGCTCGGCATCTCGCATTTGTATGCCTCGCCCTTCATGAAGGCGCGCAAGGGCAGCACGCATGGCTACGACATCGTCGACCATGCCAAGCTCAACCCGGAGCTCGGCGGCGAGGAAGCCTTCGAGCGGCTGAGCTCGGCGCTGAAGCAGCACGATCTGGGACTCATCCTCGATTTCGTGCCGAACCATGTCGGGGTGCATTTCGCCGATAATCCTTGGTGGCTCGACGTGCTGGAATGGGGTCCGGCGTCGCCCCACGCCGTCTCATTCGATATCGACTGGGAGCTCCTGCCCTATCGCAAGCGTCCCGGCGTATTGCTCCCGATCATCGGGACCTCGTACGGCCAGGCTTTGCATCATGGCGAGATCGAATTGCGCTACGACGCGGACAGCGGCAGTTTCTCGGCCTGGTATTACGAGCATCGCTTGCCGATCGCGCCGGAGCGATACGGCGATATCCTGCGCGCCTTGGTCAAGGAAGCGAACGCCGCCGACGCCCCCGTCGGCAAGGAAATCCTCGCGCTCGCCTCGCGCTTCAACGGCCTGCAGCATCCCAATCGCGACGAGGCGCCGGAATTCAAGGCATCGCTGAAAACGATCGCCGGCGTCGAGGCCGTCGTCGAAACCGGCATGAACGCCTATCGCGCCGGCAAGGATCGCCCCGCGCAGGTCCAGGCGCTGCATCTGCTGCTGGAACGGCAACACTACCGCCTCGGACACTGGCGCCTGGCATCGAGCGAAATCAATTACCGCCGTTTTTTCGACGTCAATACCTTGGCCGGGCTGCGGGTTGAAGACGCGGCAACCTTCGACGCGCTGCATGTGCTGGTCAGGAAGCTGATCGCCGACGACAAGCTCCAGGGTCTGCGGCTCGATCACATCGACGGGCTGCGCGATCCCGCGCAATATTTTCAGCGGCTGCGCCGGCTGGTCCGCGACGCGCGCGGCGACAGCGCGCCGTTCTACATGGTGGTCGAAAAGATTCTCGGCGAGAACGAGGCATTGCACCGCTTCGCCGGCGTTCACGGCACCACCGGTTATGAATGGATGAACGCGATCTCTCAGGTGCTGGTCGACGGCGCCGGCCTGAAGCCGCTCGAGGAAATCTGGCGGCAGATCAGCAACACGTCGCCGAAGTTCGCGCCGGTTCTGAAAGAGGCCAAGCGACGCGTTCTGGAAACGCTGCTGCTCAGCGAATTCACCGTGCTCACCCGGTTGCTCGCGCGCATCGCCGTCGGGCATTATTCGACGCGCGATTTCTCCCCGGACAATCTGCGGCAGGCGTTCGAACTCTACGTGCTGCATTTCCCGGTATATCGCACTTACCTCGTGCAGACCGGGCCGACCGAGCTCGATCGCGCGTTGATCGCGGGGACCATCGATAAGGCGCGCGCCGATTGGTTCGGCACCGACGAGGGCATCTTCGATTTTCTGCGCGACGTGCTGACCACCGATCTGATCGAATCGGGCGGCGGCGCGCATGGCAATGCGCGGATCAAGCGGTTCGCGCTCAAAGTCCAGCAGTTCACCGGCCCGACGATGGCGAAGTCGCTGGAGGACACCGCGTTCTATCGCTATCACCGGTTGCTCGCGTTGAACGAAGTCGGCGGCGATCCGGCCGCCGATGCGCTTCCGATCGATGCCTTTCACGCCATGATGAAGACACGCGCCGCGGATTGGCCGCATGGCATGACGGCGACCGCCACGCATGACACCAAGCGCGGCGAGGACGCACGCGCTCGGTTGCTCGCGCTCGCGGAAGTACCCGGCGAATGGGCCAGCGCGGTCGCGAAATGGAAACTGTTCAACGCGCCGCATGTGGTCGTCGACGGCGAGTTGCGCGCGCCGTCCGCGGCGTTCGAATACATGCTGTACCAGGCGCTGATCGGCGCGTGGCCGATCGGTCAGGACGACGCATTTGTCGAGCGCGTCCAAGCCTATGCCTTGAAGGCGGCGCGCGAGGGCAAGCAGGAAACGAGCTGGCTCAATCCGAATTCAGCTTACGAGGCGGGACTGGAGACGTTCATCGGGCGGATTCTCGATCCTGCTTTGTCGGCGCCGTTTCTTGAATCGCTGCGCGCCTTTCAGGAGCGCGTTTCTCTCCTCGGCGCGCTGAATTCGCTGAGCCAGATCACGCTGAAGGCCACGCTTCCGGGCGTGCCGGATTTCTATCAGGGCACCGAGCTATGGGATTTTTCGCTCGTCGATCCCGACAATCGCCGCAAGGTGAATTTCCTGCAGCGCGGCGGCATGCTAGCAGCCGCGCGCGATCCCTCCTGGGAAAGCCTGGCCCAGAACTGGCGCAGCGGCCACGTCAAGCTGGCCTGGACGCGGCATCTGCTGAAGCTGCGCAACGATCTGGCGCCCGTGTTTACGGACGGAGACTATCAGCCGCTCGAGGTCACCGGGCCGAATCGCGACCACGTCATCGCCTTCGCGCGGATCAAAGACAGGGACGCGGCGGTCGTCGTAGTCGGCAAATGCTTCGCGCCGCTCACGCAACAAGGCCGCGTCTGGCCGCGCGGCACAGCATTCGACGCCAAGGTGATCGTCAAGGGACTGGATGTCGACGGCGCCGATAATAACGGCGAGTTGCCGCTGTCGGCGCTGTTTGGCGACATGCCGGCGGCGGTGCTGAGCGCCCGCGTCAGCGCTCCTGCGACACAGCGCACGCCAGCGAAGGCCGAATAGCGCGGCTCCTGCTGTTCTCGGCTCAAGTCTTCTTCGACAGCAGCAACTGACCTCGGTTCTTGATTGCGAGCTGCGCGGCCTGTGCGAATTTCTGCAGCAGCCACGGCAACGTCACCTCGACCCGGACGTGATCGTCGGAGACATCGACCCGCCCGGCTGCGCCCTGTCCCATCGCGCTGACGCGGAAGATCATGCAGTCGCCGTCCCAGCGCTCTTCGTCGACTTTAATCACCGGAAGTCCCGCCGCGGCTCGCGACAGTCCTTGCTTGAGCCGGCGGCTCGCTTCCTCGCGGCCGAGCTGATGCGGAATCGAAACGACCAGCGGTGCCGGCATCTTGCAGTCCTTGCTCATGAACGGTTGGGTTGCATTTAGTGCGGCGGCGTCGAAATGAAAAGCCTCGAAATCAGCAAGTTCAATTTGTGGAACCTTCCCGCTTGCCATTTGTTTTTCGGCATGAGCGACGAGGCAATGTGCTCTCGTCGGGTTGAGGAGAACGACATGTCAATCGGGACAATTATTCTGATCATTCTGGTGATCGCCCTGCTCGGCGGCTTCAGCGGCATCGGCGGCGGGCCGTTCTACGGCACCGGTTATTACGGCGGCGGCGGCCTCGGTCTTATCGTCGTGATCCTGCTGATCTTTTTGCTGCTCGGCAAGCTCTGACGGCGAGCGTCAGTCGCGGCTGGAGGCGAGCTTCTTGATAGCCGCCTTCAGCGGCGTGTCCGCTGCCTCATATCCCTCCCAAGCTTTGATTTTCGACAGCAACGCCGGCACGCTGTGCACGGTGAATTTCTTCGGCTCAAGATCTTTCTTCAGTTGCGCCCAAGTCAGCGGCATCGACACTGTGGCGCCCTCACGGGCGCGGGGCGACAGCACCGCGACCGCGGTCGATGTGCGGTCGTTGCGCAGGTAGTCGAGGAAGATTTTGCCGTCGCGCAGCTTCTTCGACATATTGACGAGATATTTCGCCGGCGCGTCGTTCGTCATCCGCTGGCACACCGCCTGCGCGAAGGATTTCGCTTCCGCCCAGTCGGCCCCGGTTGCAGCGGTCGTCTTGAGCGGCGTGACGACGTGGAGCCCCTTGCCGCCGGTGGTCTTGCAGAAGCTTTCCAAGCCGAGCCGCATCAGCCGCTCGCGCATCTCGCGCGCCGCATCGATCACCTGCGCGAAGCCGACATCGGGCGCGGGATCGAGGTCGAACACCAGCCGGCCCGCGGTCTCCGGCCGGTCCGGCGCGCAATTCCACGGATGCAGTTCCAGCCCGCCGATCTGCGCGACCGCGGCGAGGCCCTCGACGCGGTCGATCTGCAGATAGGGCTTGCGGTCGCCCGAGACGTCCACCAGTTCGATCAGGCTTGACGTGCCGGTCATCGCGTGGCGTTGAAAGAAATGCTCGCCCGCGATGCCGTCGGGCGCGCGCATGATCGAGCACGGCCGGCCCTTGAGATAGCTCATCATCCAGCCGCCGACCGCGGCGAAATATTCCGCGAGGTCTCGCTTGGTGACGGCGGGGCCACTGCCGGCCGGCCACAGCACCTTGTCCGGCTTGGAGATTACCACTCCCATAACTTCGGCGGATTTTGCCGACATCGTCGGTCGGGCCTGCGCGTGCGGTTCGACGCGAGACTGTTTGCGATTGACCTTGCCGCGCGGCGCGGGCGTCGCGATTTTGCGCTTCGACGGCGTCTCGGCTTCCACTTCGTCCGCGGGCTTGTCCTGGCGCAATCCCTTGAACGCGGCCTGGCGCACCATGCCGGAGCCGGTGAATCCGGCAAACTCGATTTCCGCGACCAGCTCCGGCTTCAGCCAATGCACATCGGAGGTCTTGCGCGGCGCGTCCTTGCCGCCGAACGGATTGGTACTCGATGCATGCGCCTTCAGGCTCGGCATCAGCTGCTTGACGGTCTCCTGGCCGAAGCCGGTGCCGACGATCCCGACATAGACCAAATGATCGCCGCGATGCACGCCGGCCATCAGCGAGCGGAATTTGCCGGCGGTGGTCTTCCAGCCGCCGAGCACCACCTCATGCCCCGCCCGGCACTTGGCCTTGGTCCAAGCTTCGGAGCGGCCGGAGGGATACGGCGCGCCGAGTTGCTTGGAGACGATGCCTTCCAGCGACAGCTTGCAGGCGGATTGCAGGATCGCGTCGCCACCGGTCTCGAAATGTTCCACGTAGCGGATCAGGCCTTCGTTGCGCCGGCCTCGCGCCGCCTGCAGCAAATCCTTCAACCGCGCCTTGCGCTCTGCAAGCGGCAACTGCCGCAGGTCGGCGCCGTCGGCGAACATCAGGTCGAACGCAAAGAAAATCAGGTCGTCGCTACGGCCGTCGGACAGCGCCGCCTGCAGCGCTGCAAAATCAGGATGGCCCTTGCCGTCGAGCGCGACGATCTCGCTGTCGATGATGACGTCGGGCAGGCCCGCCGCTTCGTCGGCGATCGCCTGGAATTTCGCGGTCCAGTCGAGGCCCTTGCGGGTCTTCAGCACCGCCTTGCCGCCGCTGACGCGCAGTTGCATGCGATAGCCGTCGAATTTAATTTCGTGAGCCCAGCCGTCGTCGGCCGGCGGCCTGTCGAGCGAGACGCACAGCGCCGGCGGAATGAAATCGGGCATCGCCGCGGGTTTCGAGGTTTTCGTCTTGCGCGATGCTTGACGCGTCGGCGCGGCCTTGCTTATCGCCGGCTTGCGCGTTCTGCGTTCGGCGCGCGCCTCGGCGGCATCGCCACGGTTGGATTGCCACACCGCGTCGGCCTTGCCGTGCCCGGCATTGCCGGTCATGAACGGCTTCGGCGCACGGCCCTTGCCGCTGGCGATCTCCTGCATCGCGCGACCGGACGCGACCGAACGGTCCTGGTCGAGAATGTCGTTGGCCTTCCCCTCGCGCGCGAAATCGTCGCGATGTTTGATCAGAAGCCAATTGGTGCGCTTGCCGCCGTCGCGGTCATGGCGCATCCGAACCAGCACCCAGCTTCCATGCAGCTTCTGGCCGTCAAGCGTAAATTTGAGGTCGCCCTTCTTGATTCCGCGGTCTGGGTCCGGGCTGTCCCAGAAACCGCGGTCCCATAATTGCACCGTGCCGCCGCCATATTGGTCTTCCGGAATGGTGCCTTCGAAGTCGCCGTAATCGAGCGGGTGATCCTCGACCTCCACCGCAAGGCGCTTGTCGTGCGGGTCGAGCGACGGCCCCCGCGTGACCGCCCAAGACTTGAACACGCCGTCGAATTCGAGGCGCAGATCGTAATGCAGCCGCGTCGCGTCGTGTTTCTGGATCACGAAGCGGCGGCGGCTGGACGGCGCGACCGCAACGTCGCCGCTGGGCTCGGCGGTCTTTTCGAAATCGCGTTTTTTGCGATATAGGCTGAGGTTGTTGTGAGCCACGGCGATCCGATCTCGCATCCGGGAATAAGCGTCAAGCAGAGCCTATCGCGCCGGAACCAAAACCCGCAATTGCTGTTGAAGTTCCGATTTCCGCAGCTTGCGGAGCAGGTTAGGCGATCCGCTACCTGCCGTTCTCTCCCGGAGAAGCCGATGCCCCCGCCCCGTGCCTATTGGAAGGGCTCGCTCAAGCTCTCGCTGGTGACATGCCCTGTGGTGCTTTATCCGGCATCGACCAGCGTCGAGAAGACCCGATTCCACATGATCAATACCGAAACCGGCAACCGGCTGAAGCAGCAGATGGTCGACGCCGAAACCGGCGAGGTGGTCGAGACCGAGCAGAAAGGCCGCGGCTACGAACTCAGCAAGGGCCAGTTCATCGAAATCGGAAAGGACGAGTTGGAGGCCGTGCGGATCGAAAGCACGCATACCATCGACATCGACAGCTTCGTGCCGTCCGAGGAGATCGACAAGCGCTATTTGCATCATCCGTACTACATCGCGCCCGACGGCAAGGCCGGCGTCGACGCATTCGCGGTGATCCGCGACGCGATGAAGGACAAGGGCCGCGTGGCTCTGGCGCGCATCGTGATGTCGAACCGCGAGCATATCATCGCGATCGAGCCGCTCGGCAAGGGCCTGCTCGGCACCACGCTGCGCTATCCGTACGAACTGCGCGAGGAGGACGATTATTTTGACGACATCAAGAGCCCGAAAATCTCGAAGGACATGATCGAGCTTGCCTCGCACATCCTCGACAGCAAGGCATCGCATTTCGATCCGACGAAATTCAGGGACGACTATGAGGACGCCTTGAAGGCGCTTGTGAAGCGCAAGGCCTCTGGCAAGTCGATCAAGCTCGCCGAACCGGAAGAAAAATCCAACAACGTCATCAACCTGATGGATGCGTTGAAGCAGAGCCTGAAGGGCAAGGCCGGCGCCAAGCTTCCGGTCCGGCGGCAGCCGGCCGCGCGAAGCCGCAGCGGTCCCGCGAAAAAAGCCCACCGCTCATCTGCACGGCATCGCAAAGCTGGCTGACGATCGGCCGAAGCCGGTTATGACGTTATTGCGACGGATACCGGACGCGCGATCCGGTCCCGGCTCGCCCGCAACAACAATCGGGGCCGGTGTTCCGTTACGACGATTTCTTTGTCCGGCCGTTCTTCGCGGCGGTCTTTTTCGCAGCAGGCTTGCGACCGGTTTTCTTTTTCGGCACCTTCGCGCCGGCGGCGCGGGCTTCCGACAGTCCGATCGCGATCGCCTGCTTGCGGCTGGTGACTTTCTTCTTCGACCGGCCGCTCTTCAACGTGCCGGCCTTGCGTTTCTTCATCGCGCGCTCGACTTTGGCGGCGGACTTTCGGGAATATTTCCGGGCCATGACATCCTCTCTGTTGCCGAAAACAATTGACGCTGGTCGTCATGGTTCCCGTTCCGGTGGAGCGACCCGACGCGCGATAAGGAAGAGCACGCCCGGCCCGACGCGTGCCGTCGTCTCGATCAGGTCGCCGCTTTGCTGCACCATGGCCGGAATATCGATCGCCGCTAGCGGATCGGTGCAGAGCACCTCCAGCCTGTCGCCCGGCGACAGTCGCCGCAAGGCCTTGCGCGTGCGTAGCGCCGGCATCGGACATTTAAGGCCAGTCAGATCGAGCTTGGTAAGCGTCATCGCGCGACGATGGCGAAAGTCGCCACCACGGTCAACCGGCCGATCGTCCGTAGCGGCGGTGCGCAATTCGTTGTAACAACAAGCAGGCGCTTGCAGCCGATCGCGGAGTCAGGACATCGATATGACGGCCGAAGACCCGCCGACGCCGGCGGTCATCCTCGCCGGCGGCCGCGCGACGCGGATGGGCGGCGGCGACAAGCCGCTTCGCAGCAT
>CAXUBE010000003.1:25831-36860 GCA_964249215.1 uncultured Rhodopseudomonas sp.
ATCCTATCGCTCGTCATCAGACGGCTCGCACCGCAATGAGCGCCGCTGGTCTTGAACGCGAACGGCGAGCCATCCCGATTCGGCCCATTCGAATTGCCGGTGATCGCCGACCCGGTCGAAGGCTTCGCCGGGCCGCTGGCGGGCATCCTAGCAGGGCTCGACTGGGCTGCGGTGCAAGCGCCTTGCAGCGCCTGGATGCTGAGCGCGCCCGCTGATTGTCCGTTTCTGCCGCATGATCTTGTCGCTAGGCTATCCGCCGCCCGCATGGCGCAGAGGTCTTCGCTCGCGGTCGCGGAATCCGGCGGCCGCTCCCATCCGATCATTGCGTTGTGGAGTGTCGCGCTGCGCGATGAACTGCGCCACGTGCTGCAGGTCGAGGGTCTGCGCAAAGTCGGCGCCTTCACAGCGCGCTATCAGCCGGCCATCGCGAGCTGGCCGATCGAGCCGCACGACCCGTTTTTCAACGTCAACACCGTGGACGAGCTGGAAGAAGCCGAGCGGCTTTGCGCCATCGCGCCCTAACCGCCGGAACCATGGCAGAGAACGCGCGTTCATTCGGCACATTTGAATTCGGGAGAACTATCATGAAACTTCTGCTGTTTGTTGCCGCGATCTCTGCCGTCGCGTTTACATCGACCGCCGAAGCCAAGGGTTGCATCAAGGGTGCGATCGTCGGCGGCATCGCCGGACACATCGCCGGCCACGGCAAGGTCGGCGCGGTTGCCGGCTGCATCATCGGCCGCCACGAGGCCAACAAGGCCGACGCGGCGCGCAATGATCAGCGCGGCAACAACCGGTCGCCGCAGGACGGCCGCATCTAGGTTTGCGGCGTCAGCACCGCGCGGCCGACAAGCCTGCCCTTCTGCAAGTCGGCCAGAGCCTGGTTGGCCTGCGCGAAGGGCAGCGGCGTCACCGGGATCGGGGCGATGTTTTTGGCGCGCACCAGATCGAGCAGTTCCTGCGTCTCGCGCAAATTGCCGACGTAGCTGCCTTGGATCGTGATCGCCTTGATCGGGATCAGCGGCAGCGCCCACGGCGCGCCGCCGCCGAACAATCCCACGATGACCAGCTTGCCGCCCTTGGTCAGGCAATCGAACCCGAGTTGCGCGGTCTGCGCATTGCCGACCAGATCGAGCGCGGCACGAACCGGTGCGCCCGCTTTTGCTGTGATTTGCTGGAGCGCGTCGGGTGCAGCCCCATCGACGCTGCCGAGCGCGCCGGCCTGCTCCGCCGCCTCGCGCTTGCGCGGATCGATATCGACCATGATCGCGCCTTTGCCGCCCATCGCTTTCAGCAGCGACAGCGCCATCAGGCCCAGCCCGCCCGCGCCGAAAATGACGATCGCGCTGTCGAAGCTTGATTGCATCTTCTTCAGCGCGCTGTAAGTGGTGACGCCGGAACACGCATAGGGCGCGGCGGTCACCGGGTCGAGGCCCTTCAGGCTCAGCAGATAGCGCGGATGCGGCACGATCATCTCGTCCGCATAGCCGCCGTCGCAATACACGCCGAGGAAGCGCGGCTTCAGACACATATTCTCGTCGCCGGCCCGGCAGACCTCGCATGCGCCGCAGCCGATCCAGGGATACACCAGTCCTGTATCGCCGAGCGCCACGCCGGAGGCATCCGGCCCGAGCGCGATCACCTCGCCGACGGTCTCGTGGCCCATCGTCAGCGGCAGCGACACGCCGCGATCCTTCAGCGACAGCGGCTTGCGGCCGTGGCCGAGTTCGTAGCCGCCCTCCCACAGATGCAGATCGCTATGGCAGATGCCGGCGGCCTTGACCCTGATCAGCACCTGCGTTCCGGACAGTTGCGGCGCCGGACGATCGACTTCCGTCAGCGGCTGATGAAACGCGGTGACCTGGAAGCTCTTCATGGCATGTCTCCCTCGACGTTTTCTTGTTGGCTTCGATATGCGCGCCTTTGGCCGCGTTGTCGAGCGTCGCGCGATGTTCAGGAGCGAAACAGCCTGGTGTACTGGTTCTCATGCCGCATGCTCGCCAGATCGGCGCGGAAACAGGCGCTGCCGAGATCGTCGAGCGTCGCCGTCAGCGCGCGATCGCCGGTCGCGATCACCATAGGCTCGAGCGCCGCGATCAGACGCTGGCTGGCGGTCTGCCCGAGCGGCACGAGCCGCGCGCCGGCGGAGATCCAGTTCGACGTCACGGCGTGGAGAAAGGCGTGCATGGTCGGCCCCAGCGGCACGCCATGCGCGGCGCTGACGATACCGACCGCGACCGGATAGACGATGCGGCCTTCGCAGGCGGCGATCAGTTCGTCGAGCCCGCCGCTATGCCAGGCGCCGCGCGCGATCTCGATGAAGGCGCGGCCCTGCGACATCGTCTCCAGATGGCGCTCCCGCGACGGCACCATCGCCGCGGCGAGCTTCGCCAATTCGCGCAGCGCGCCATGATCGGACATCGTGGCCGCACGATGCGCATGCGCGGCGAACACGCCGTCGCAAAAGCCCGGACCGTCCGAGAGCATCGAGGACAGCCAGCCCTGCAGCGTCGGTGCGTCGACGATATCGCCGGCCTCCACCGCCCATTCGATGCCGCTTGAATAGGAAAACGCGCCGACCGGAAATGCCGGCGACAGCCACGTCATCAGCCGATAGAGCGAGGCGCCCTGCGCGGCGGTCAGCGGCGGTTCGGCAGGGATGGAGAGGCCTTCAAGATCGCCTGCCGACCTATTTGTGGTCATGAGCATAAGCGTGGCCGGGATGGTCATGACCGCAATGCTCGTCATGGACGTGATCGCCGTCATGCGGCGCATGATGATCGTGCCCGGCGTGATGCTCATGCGGCGCAGGATGCTGCGCATGCCCAATAGAGTAAGCGCCGCCTTCCGGATCGAACGGCGCCTCGATCTCGACCACCCGCGCACCGAGGCCCTTCACCATTGCCTCGATCACATGGTCGCGGCGAATCCGCAGCGCCTTGCCGACGATTTGCGTCGGCAGATGCCGGTTGCCGAGATGCCAGGCGAGCCGCACCAGATGCTGCGGGTCCGACGCGCGGATCTCGATCAGCGGCTCCGGCGCCGACACAACCTCGATCAGCCGTCCGTCCTCGAGCGCCAGCGCATCGCCATGGCGCAGCGCGACAGCGGTCTCGAGATCGAGCAGAAACGCGAGCCCGCGCGTGCCGGTCATCGCCATCCGCCGGCGATGCCGATCGTCGAAGTCGAGCACGACGCTGTCGGCGGCGGGCTCGTGCCAGTGATGCTGCCCCAGCACCGATGTGGCGCGGATCATGCGCCGGCCCGGGCGCCCGAAACGCGCGTCATCTCACATCTACCTTGTCCGGCGTGATGATCTCGATCCTGGTCGGCGCGCTCATGCAGTCCTTCACCATCCTGCGCCAAGGCTTCATGTGCTCGTTGCCGCCGTGCGCCATCAAGTCTTCCATCGTTTCCCATTGTTCGACGAACACGAAGCGCGCCGGATCGGTGATGCTTTCGTGCAGGTCGTACAGGAGGCATCCCTTTTCCGCGCGCGTCGCAGCAATGACGGTTTTGGCGCCGGCAATCAGTTCGGCGCGGGTTTCCGGTTTGATGGTCAGCGTGGCAACGACGTAGATCAAGCAATCCTCCCGGTGTTTTTATTTCAGCACGGATACCGGGAGCGACCCTAGAACATGAAATAGCGCTGCGCCATGGGCAGCACGTCGGCCGGCGCGCAGGTCAGCAACTCGCCGTCCGCGCGCACCTCGTAGGTTTCGGAGTCGACCTCGATGTCCGGCGTCGCGTCGTTGTGAACCATGCTTTTCTTAGAAATGCCGCCGCGGGTATTCTCGACCGCGTAGAGCGACTTCTGGATGCCGAGCTTGTCGGCAAGATTCGACGCCACCGCGGCGCCGGAGGCGAACACCACCGAGGATTGCGTCCGCGCGCGGCCGAAGGCGCCGAACATCGGCTGGTAGTGCACCGGCTGCGGCGTCGGTATCGACGCGTTGGGATCGCCCATCGGCGCCGCGGCGATCATGCCGCCCTTGACGATCAGGTCCGGCTTCACGCCGAAGAATGCCGGGGACCACAGCACGAGATCGGCGAGCTTGCCCGCCTCTACCGAGCCGATCAGTCTCGAGACGCCATGCGCGACCGCCGGATTGATGGTGTATTTGGCGATGTAGCGCTTGACGCGGAAGTTGTCGTTGTTCTTGCCGTTGTCGTCCGGTAACGACCCGCGCTGCTTCTTCATCTTGTCGGCGGTCTGCCAGGTCCGGATGATCACTTCCCCGAGCCGTCCCATCGCCTGGCTGTCCGAGGACATCATCGAGAGCGCGCCGAGATCGTGCAAGATGTCTTCGGCCGCGATGGTCTCTTTGCGGATGCGGCTTTCGGCGAACGCGAGGTCCTCGGCGATCGACGGATCGAGGTGATGGCAGACCATCAGCATGTCCAGATGCTCGTCGATGGTGTTGCGCGTGAACGGCCGCGTCGGATTGGTCGACGAGGGCAGCACGTTCGGCAATCCCGCAACCTTGATGATGTCGGGCGCGTGGCCGCCGCCGGCGCCTTCGGTGTGGAAGGCGTGAATGGTGCGGCCCTTGAAGGCCGCGATGGTGTCCTCGACGAAGCCTGATTCGTTCAGCGTGTCGGAATGGATCATCACCTGGATATCGTGATCCTCCGCGACCGACAGGCAGTTGTCGATCGCCGCCGGCGTAGTGCCCCAGTCCTCATGCAATTTCAGCGCGCAGGCGCCGGCGTTGATCATCTCCACCAGCGCCTCGGGCCGCGACGCGTTGCCCTTGCCCGAAATGCCGAGATTGACCGGGAACGCATCGAAGGACTGGATCATCCGGCCGATATGCCACGGCCCGGGCGTGCAGGTGGTGGCGAAAGTGCCGTGCGAGGGGCCGGTGCCGCCGCCCAGCATCGTGGTGACGCCGCTCATCAGCGCGTGCTCGATCTGCTGCGGGCAGATGAAATGGATGTGGCTGTCGAAGCCGCCGGCGGTGAGGATCTTGCCTTCGCCCGCGATCACGTCGGTGCCGGGCCCGACATTGATGGTGACGCCGGGCTGGATGTCGGGATTGCCCGCCTTGCCGATCGCGTGGATATACCCTTCCTTGATCGCGACGTCGGCCTTCACGATGCCCCAGTGATCGACGATCAGCACGTTGGTGATGACGGTATCGACCGCGCCCTCCTTGTTGGTGGCCTGCGATTGCCCCATGCCGTCGCGGATCACCTTGCCGCCGCCGAACTTCACCTCCTCGCCATAGATGGTGAAATCTTTTTCCACCTCGATGATGAGATCGGTGTCCGCGAGCCGGATACGGTCGCCGGTGGTCGGCCCGAACATGTCGGCATAGACGGAACGGCGGATTTTCACGGGCATGGGGCTGCCCTTCTTTTTTTTGCCGTACGCAAGTCGGAGATTTTTCTTCTACCTCCGTCGATGGTTAGCCTGCCGGAATCCGACAAATTGAAATCGAGACGATCACCGGCTGACACCTTCGGTTTCTCACGAATATTGGCAGGGATGGTGACCCTGCCTCTCGATGTCATCACTTCGATTTTGCTTGAAACCATTGCTTACAATTTCCCCATCACGTCGCCGCGGAAGCCGTAGACTTCCCGCTTGCCGGCGAGCGCGACGAGCTGCACCTCGCGGGTCTGGCCCGGCTCGAACCGCACCGCGGTTCCGGCCGCGATATCGAGCCGCATGCCGCGCGCCGCCGCCCGGTCGAACCGCAGCCCCGGATTGGTTTCGGAGAAGTGATAGTGCGAACCGACCTGGACCGGGCGATCGCCGGTGTTGGCGACGGCAAGCGTCACCGTGGCACGGCCGGCGTTGAGTTCGATCTCGCCGTCCTGGATGAAGAGTTCGCCGGGGATCATGCTGGGGGTCCTATCGGATCGGCTGGTGCACCGTGACGAGCTTGGTGCCGTCGGGAAACGTCGCCTCGACCTGAATGTCGTGGATCATCTCGGCGATGCCATCCATGCATTGCGCGCGGCTCACCACATGCGCGCCGGAGTGCATCAGATCGGCGACGGTTCGCCCGTCGCGCGCGCCCTCGACGATGAAATCCGAGATCAGCGCGATCGCTTCCGGATGATTGAGCTTGACGCCCCGATCGAGCCTGCGGCGTGCCACGATGGCCGCCATCGAGATCAAGAGCTTGTCCTTTTCGCGCGGAGAGAGATTCATGCAGACACTCGATCGGATCGCAAGGCGGACGAATTGGGCCGGACTTCTAATTCAGCCAAAGCCGCGGCAGGACCGAACCACCTACGCGGCCGAGAACAGCTATCATGTCGCTTCGAAGCTTCGCTGCATCTTGTGCACAGAAACGGGCGATTGCAAATCCATTCCAGGCCGAAACCCCGACCTCGCAACCGAACGACGGCGCGGCCTCCCGGATGCGCTCGACCAGCGCCTGATCGCCTGGAAGGATCAGCGCCGTTCCGATCGCGACGCCGCCCTTGGCGACCGCTGGCCGCCGCAACATGTCGGCGATGTCGCCGTCGAGCCGGACGGTCTCGGCAAACACCAGCACGCCGCCGCGGCGCAGCCGCCAGCGATCGATGAAACGGCCCGCGCGCATGGTCTCGCCCATCGCAATGCGGCCGAACACCACGATCTCGCATAATAGCAGCGAGGCACTTTCCGCGACATCGATGTCGATGCTGCGCTCGACTTTGGCCTGGTCGAACAGGATGGTCTCCTGCGGCAGCCATGCGAGATGCGCGCCGGCTCCAGCCTTCAGGCCGATGTCGAGCCGCGCCGACGGCCCGTGCGAACGGTAGACTTTCTCGGCAGCGGCCGTGGTGAGGGTCAGCCGCGAGCCCGGCCCGGCCTCGATATCCATCGCGAAACGATCGCCGCCGGCGACGCCACCCGCAGTGTTGACGAACACCGCGGACAGTCCCTGGCCCTCGGGCGTGGGAAAGCGCACCCGCAGCGATCCGGATTCATGCAGCTCGCGCCGCCGCGTCACGCCGTCGATCAAAGCGACATCGAACTTGACCGCCCCGCGCGCGCGGTTGGCGGCGAAGTGATCGGATGCGTCGGCAGGGCTTGCGGGCATCAGACTTACTCAATCTCCAAACCTGCCGTCGCCCTTCGAGGCTCGCCAAAGATGGCTCGCACCTCAGGGTGACGAAAACACACTTGGCGTCATCCCGAGGTGCGAAGCCGCTCTTGCGGCGAGCCGCGGAGGATGGCCGCGAGCGGCAGACAATTACAGCGCCATCTGGCGGCTGATTTCGGCGGGATCGAGCGTAGTCCGGTCGCAGGCGAACTTCACCGCGCCGCGATCCATCACCGCGAAATTGTCGCCGAGCTCGCAGGCGAAGTCGAGATACTGCTCGACCAGCACGATCGCGATGTTGCCGAGGCTGCGCAGATAGGAAATGGCGCGGCCGATGTCCTTGATGATCGAGGGCTGGATGCCCTCGGTGGGCTCGTCGAGCAGCAGAAGCTTGGGACGCATCACCAGCGCGCGGCCGATCGCCAATTGCTGCTGCTGTCCGCCGGAAAGATCGCCGCCGCGGCGCCCGAGCATCGAGTTCAGCACCGGAAACAGCGAGAACACGTCGTTCGGAATGGTCTTGTCGGCGCGCTTCAGCGGCGCGTAGCCGGTTTTCAGGTTCTCCTCGACCGTGAGCAGCGGAAAGATCTCCCGGCCCTGCGGCACAAAGGATATGCCGCGCCGAGCCCGCTCATAGGGTCGAAGCGCGGAGATGTCGTTGCCGTCGAAGGTGATCGAGCCGGACCTGATCGCCTGCTGGCCGACCATCGCGCGCAGCAGGCTGGTCTTGCCCACGCCGTTGCGGCCGAGCACGCAGGTGACCTTGCCGGGCTCCGCCGAGATCGAGACGCCGCGCAACGCCTGCGCCGCGCCGTAATACAGGCTGATATTGTCGACGGTCAGCATGTTGGTCTTAAACCCCTCATCAGCCAGTAGCCGTATCACAAGCCTGAGCCGTCATCGTCCGCGACGGCGGACGACCCAGTATTACGTGACGTCTCGATTCAACATCAGCGCCTCATAATACTGGATTCCCGCTTTCGCGGGGATGACGGCCGCCTTTTTGCTTCTATCTCCCCAGATACACTTCGACCACGCGGTCGTTGGTGGACACCTCGTCGATGCTACCTTCCGCGAGCACGGTGCCTTCATGCAGGCAGGTGACCTTGACGCCGAGTTCGCGCACGAAGGTCATGTCGTGCTCGACCACCATGACGGTCTTGTTGTCGCGGTTGATCTCCTTGAGCAGTTCGGCGGTCTGATGGGTCTCGACGTCGGTCATCCCGGCGACCGGCTCGTCCACCAGCAGCAGCTTGGGGTCCTGCGCCAGCAGCATGCCGATCTCGAGCCACTGCTTCTGGCCGTGCGAGAGGCTGCCGGCGAGGCGGTCGCGCGCGTCCTTGAGGCGGATCGTCTCCAGCACCCTTTCGATCCGCTCGGATTCGTCGCGGGTCTCGCGCCAGAACAGCGTGCCGCGCACCCGGTGATCGACGTTCAGCGCCAGCAGCAGATTGTCTTCGATGGTCTGGCTTTCGAACACCGTGGGCTTCTGGAATTTGCGGCCGATGCCGAGTTCGGCGATCTTGGTCTCGTCAAGCTTGGTCAGATCGGTTGAGCCGTCGAACACCACGTCGCCCTTGTCGGGCTTGGTCTTGCCGGTGATGATGTCCATCATCGTGGTCTTGCCGGCGCCGTTCGGGCCGATGATGGCGCGCATCTCGCCGGGCGCGAGCGTCAGCGACAGATTGTTGATGGCGTGGAAGCCGTCGAACGAGACGTGCACGCCGTCGAGATACAGCATCGCGGAAGTGGTGCGGGTTTCCAGCGTGCTCATCCCGCCTACTCCGCCATGTTCGGTTCGATCACGCCGTCTTCGCGCGCAGCGCTTTCGGCCGCCGCCGACAGCCGCTTCGCCTGCCAGGGCTCGTACCAGGCGTTGAACGTTCCGATGATGCCTTTCGGCAGCAGCAGCGTCACCAGGATGAACAGCGCGCCCAGCATGAAAAGCCAGTACGGCGCCAGCACGCCCGAGGTGAAGACGGTCTTGGCGTAGTTGACGACGATGGCGCCCAACGCCGCGCCGATCAGCGTGCCGCGGCCGCCGACCGCGACCCAGATCACCGCCTCGATCGAGTTGCCGGGCGCGAATTCGCCCGGATTGATGATGCCGACCTGCGGCACGTAGAGCGCGCCGGCGACGCCGGCCATGCAGGCCGACAGCGTGAACACGAACAGCTTGTAGGATTCGACGCGGTAGCCGAGAAAGCGGGTGCGGGATTCGGCATCGCGCACCGCGATCAGCACCTTGCCGAGCTTGGACGTCACCACCGCGCGGCAGATCAGGAAGCCTATCGCGAGCGCCACGCAACTCAGCACGAACAATGCGGCGCGGGTGCCGTCGGCCTGCACGTTGAAGCCGAGGATGTCCTTGAAGTCGGTCAGGCCGTTATTGCCGCCGAAGCCGAAATCGTTGCGGAAGAACGCCAGCAGCAGCGCATAGGTCATCGCCTGGGTGATGATCGACAGATACACGCCGGTGACGCGGGAGCGGAACGCGAGCCAGCCGAAGCCGAACGCCAGCAGTCCGGGCACGAACAGCACCATGAAGGCTGCGAACCAGAACATGTCGAAGCCGTACCAGTACCACGGCAGCGCCTTGTAATTCAGGAATACCATGAAGTCAGGCAGGATCGGATTGCCGTAGACGCCGCGGCTTCCGATCTGCCGCATCAGGTACATCCCCATCGCATAGCCGCCGAGCGCGAAGAACGCGCCGTGTCCCAGCGAGAGGATGCCGCAATAGCCCCAGATCAGGTCGATCGACAGCGCCAGCACGGCGTAGCAGACATACTTGCCGAACAGCGCCATTAGATAGGTCGGCACGTGGAACATCGAGCTGGCCGGCAGCAGCAGATTCGACAGCGGCAGCAGGATCCCGACCACCGCGACGATCAGCAGGAAGACGCCCGCGCTGCGGTCGAGCGAGCGGGTGAGGACGTGCGGCATCATGCTTCCACCGAGCGTCCCTTCAGCGCAAACAGGCCGCGCGGGCGTTTCTGGATGAACAGGATGATCAGCACGAGAATGGCGATCTTGCCGAGCACCGCGCCCGCCACCGGCTCCAGGAACTTGTTGGCGATGCCGAGCGTGAAGGCGCCGACCAGCGTGCCCCACAGATTGCCGACGCCGCCGAACACCACCACCATGAAGGAATCGATGATGTAGCTCTGGCCGAGATTGGGGCTGACATTGTCGATCTGCGACAGCGCCACGCCGGCGATCCCGGCGATGCCGGAGCCAAGCCCGAAAGTCAGCGCGTCGACCCGCGAGGTCGCGATGCCCATCGACGCCGCCATGCGGCGGTTCTGCGTCACCGCTCGCATTTCGAGGCCGAGGCTGGTGTAGCGCAGCATCGCCAGCAGGATGGCGAACACGGCGAGGGTGAAGCACAGGATCCAGAGCCGGTTGTACGTGATGACGATCTGGCCGAGATCGAACGCGCCGCTCATCCAGGTCGGATTGCCGACCTCGCGGTTGGTCGGGCCGAACATCGTGCGCACCGCCTGCTGCAGCACCAGCGACAGGCCCCAGGTGGCGAGCAGGGTCTCCAGCGGCCGGCCGTAAAGGAAGCGGATGATGCTGCGTTCGATCAATACACCGATCGCGCCGGCGACGATGAAGGCCAGCGGCACCGCGATCAGCAGCGAGTAGTCGAACAGCGGCGGATATTGCGTGCGGATCGCTTCCTGCACAACGAAGGTGACATAGGCGCCGATCATCACCATTTCGCCATGCGCCATGTTGATGACGCCCATCACGCCGAAGGTGATGGCGAGGCCGATCGCGGCCAGCAGCAGCACCGAGCCGAGCGACAGGCCGTACCAGGCGTTCTGCACCGTCGACCACAGCGCCAGCGTGCGCTCGATCCCGGCGGTCGCCACGGCCGCCGCGCGCGCCACGCCGGGGGGCTGGTCGCCGGCAAGCCCGGTCAGCAGCGCGAGGGCTTCCTGATCGCCGCGGGTCTTGATGGTGGCGATCGCTTC
>CAXUBE010000004.1:0-36835 GCA_964249215.1 uncultured Rhodopseudomonas sp.
CGATCCAGAACGCGATGTTCGACATCTGGCTGATGCTCGGCTTCGGCGTGGTCGGCTACGTCTTCAAGAAGATCGGCATTCCGCTGGCGCCGTTCACTCTGGCGCTGGTGCTCGGCAATCGCGCCGAGGACGCGTTTCGACTGTCGATGATCGGCTCCGGCGGCAGCATGACGGTGTTCTGGTCGAACGGGCTGGTCGGCACCATCACCACGCTCGCGATCGTGCTGCTGTTCTACCCGGTGCTGGACAGGGCGTTCGGCGGCGTCGGCCGCATGATGCGCCCCTCAAGGCGTAGCGCTGCCGCGCCAAGCGATCTATAATCTGCGCCGACCAGACCGGCGTGGGGCCAACATGGGACACCAGATGAAAAATGCCGTTTTCGCCATTTTGCTGATCGCTTCGCCGTTGATAGCTTCGCCGTCACTTGCGCAGACCAATCTCGCGCCGCGCAGAACCACCGCGGCGCGGGTCGATAATTGCGCGCCGATCGGGCGCACCGCGGACGGCAAGCTGGTCTATTCGTTAAAATGCGACAACATGCCCGCGCCGCCGCCGCCATCGGCGGCTGAATTGCAACAAGCGGCTCCCCCGGTCGCTACCGAGCCCGAAGTGCAGCGCGGCGGCATTTTCGGCTTGTCGTATTCGCGCAAGAATCCCAACGAATAAAGCGGCTTAGCGCTAGAACCCTTGCGCCGTGCGGTCGACTCGGCGCTGGCCAAATGGAATGTTCCTTGCTTTGATAGCGCGGGGAACATCGATCCGTCGCTGCGGCGCTTCGTCGTGAGCATCCTCTTTCGCGCGCATCCTGGGGGCGCCATCCGATGAGCAAGCTCGTTGTCCATGCCGGCGATTTCAAATTCGACGCCCGCTTCGAACAGCAGATGGCGCCGAAGACCTGCGCCGCCTTCCGCAAGGCGATGCCGTTCGAGAGCCAGGCGATCCACGTGCGCTGGAGCGGCGAGGGGGTGTGGATGCCGCTCGGCGATCTCGATTTCGGCGTCAGCTACGAGAACCACACCAGCTATCCGGCGCCCGGGCAGATCATCCTGTACCCCGGCGGCATCAGCGAGACCGAGATCCTGCTGGCCTATGGCGGCGTGCATTTCGCCAGCAAGATGGGGCAGCTCGCCGGTAATCACTTCATCACGCTGACCAGCGGCCTCGACCGCCTCGCCGAATTCGGCAAGGCCGTGCTGTGGAAGGGCGCGCAGAAGGTTCGCTTCGAGGCGGTGTGATGAGCCAGCCGCCGACCTACCCGCGCGATCTTCGCGGCTACGGGCGCACGGCGCCCGATCCGCGATGGCCGGGCGGCGCGCGGGTGGCGGTACAGTTCGTCGTCAATTTCGAGGAAGGCGGCGAGAACAACGTCCTGCATGGCGACCGCGCCTCCGAAGCGTTCCTGTCGGACGTGCTGGGTGCGCAGCCATGGCCGGGACAGCGCCACGCCAATATCGAATCGATGTTCGAATACGGCTCGCGCGCCGGCTTCTGGCGGTTGTGGCGGATGTTCACCGAACGCGAACTGCCGACAACCGTGTTCGGCGTCGCGACCGCCTTGCAACGCAATCCGGAAGTGGTCGCCGCGATGCAGGAGGCGCGTTGGGATATCGCCTCGCACAGCCTGAAATGGGTCGAGCATAAGGATATGTCGGAGCCCGAGGAGCGCGCCGAGATCGCGGACGCGATCCGCGTCCACACCGAGGTGACCGGGCAGCGGCCGCTCGGCTGGTACACCGGGCGCACCTCGATCAACAGCACGCGGCTGGTGATGGAAGCCGGCGGCTTCATGTATTCGTGCGACTCCTACGCCGACGATCTGCCTTATTGGATCAAGGGGCCGGGCGGCAAGCATCTGATCATTCCCTACAGCCTCGACGCCAACGACATGCGCTTCGTCAACGCGCAGGGCTTCGGCGCCGGCGATCAGTTCTTTACTTATCTGAAGGACAGCTTCGACGTGCTCTACGCCGAGGGCGATACCGCGCCGAAGATGATGTCGATCGGGCTGCATTGCCGCGTCGTCGGCCGCCCCGGCCGCGCCGCGTCGCTGATGCGGTTTCTGGACTACATCCAGCGTCATGAGCGGGTCTGGGTGCCGACCCGGCTGCAGATCGCGCAGCATTGGCACGACAATCTGGCGCATTTGGCCGACCACGCGCGCGAAATCGGATAGGCGGAATTGATGTCGCAGAAAACCCTGGCCGAGTTGAACGCGTGCAGCACCGCCGAATTCGTCACGACGCTGGCGAACATCTTCGAATATTCGCCATGGATCGCGGAGACCGCCGCGGCGTCGCGGCCGTTCGCCGGCGTCACGCAATTGTTCGCGGCGATGACCAGGGCCGTCAGCGAGGCCGCGCCGGGACAGCGTCTCGCGCTGATCAAGGCGCATCCGGATCTCGCCGACAAGACCAAGCGCGGCGATCTGCTCACCGAGGAGTCGAGCGCCGAGCAGAACAGCCTCGGGCTCGATCGCCTGTCTGAGGCGGAATACGCGGCATTCGAGCGCGTCAACACCGCCTACCGCGGCAAGTTCGGCTTTCCCTACATCGCCTGCGTCCGCCGCCACACCAAGGACTCGGTGCTGCGCGATTTCGAGAAGCGGCTGCCGAACGATCCGACACGGGAGATCGCGGTGTCGATCTCCGAAATCTGCCGGATCGCCGCGTTGCGTCTCGATCTTCTTATCGGCGGCGACGATCGGTTGCAGGTGCACGGCCGGCTGTCGACGCATGTTCTGGACACCCATAGCGGGAAGCCCGCGGCAGGCATCGCGATCGAACTGATGGAAATGTCGGAGCTCGGCGAAAATCGCATCATCACCCGTGCGGTGACCAATGCCGACGGCCGCACCGATCAGCCTTTGATCGGCGGGCGGCCGGTGCCGATCGGTCGCTATCAGCTCACCTTCAGCGTCGGCGCTTACTTCGCCGCGCTGAACGTGCCGACGAGCGATCCGCCGTTTCTGGACTCGATCCCGCTGCGATTTTCGGTGTCGGCGCCGGAAGGGCATCTCCACGTGCCGCTGCTGGTGACGCCGTGGAGCTACGCGACCTACCGCGGGAGTTAAGCGAGGCGGCACGTTCTTCACTCGGCCGTCATGCGGGCTTGACCCGCGCATTCATCCATCTTCACAAGAATCTATCGAAAAAGGATGGATTGCCGGGTCGAGCCCGGCAATGACACCTGATGACGTTACACGTGCTGCGCGGACGCCGCGACGTTGGCCGCATCGGCCTCCGCTTCGGCGCTGGAACCGACGCCGTTGAAGAACGCGTTCAAGGTCACTGCGACCAGCGCACAGAGCAGAATGCCGGATTCCAGTAGCGGCTGCAGATCATGCGGCAGGTTGCGGAAGAAATTCGGCGCCGCCAGCGGGATCATGCCGAAGCCGACCGAGATCGCGACCACGAACAGATTGAAGTGATTGGTCTTGAAATTAACGGCGGTCAGAATCCGCGCGCCGGTCGCCGCCACCATCCCGAACATGACAAGGCCTGCGCCGCCGAGCACCACCAGCGGCACGGCCTCGACCAATGCCGCCATCTTCGGCAGGAAGCCGAGCACGACCATGATCGCACCGCCCGCGACGGTGACCCAGCGCGAGCGCACGCCGGTGACGCTGACGAGGCCGACATTCTGCGAAAACGACGTATAGGGGAATGTGTTGAACAGCCCGCCGAGCAACGTGCCGACGCCGTCGGCGCGCAGCCCGCGCGTCAGCGCGTCGCGGTCGATGGTCCTGCCGGTGATTTCGCCGAGTGCGAGAAACATCCCGAGCGATTCGATCATCACCACCACCATCACGATGCACATCGTCAGAATCGGCACGAGGTGGAATTGCGGGATGCCGAAATGCAGCGGCACCACCAGCGCGCCCCAGGACGCCGCGCCGACCTTGTCGAAATGCATGACGCCGAGCGCGGTGGCGAGCACCGCCCCGGCGATGATGCCGAGCAGCACCGAGACGTTGGCGATGAAGCCGGACCCCCAGCGGATCAGCCCAAGGATCACCAGCAGCACGAACAGCGCGATCGCCAGACCCTGGAGCTGCCCGTAGCCCGGATTAGGGAAGGCGCCGGGCACGCCGTCGACCACCTTGGTCAGCGTCGGCAGCCCGCCGCCGGCCCAGTTGATGCCGACCCGCATCAGCGAGATGCCGATTACCAGGATGATCGTTCCCGTCACCACCGGCGGGAACAGCGGCAGCAGCCGGCTGATGAAAGGCGCGGCAAGGATGCCGAAGATACCGGCAGAGATCACCGAGCCGTAGATGCCGAGCAGGCCGATATCGGGCGCCGCCGCCATCGACAGCATCGGCCCGACCGAGGCAAAGGTGACGCCCATCATCACCGGCAGGCGGATGCCGACCCCTGGAAAGCCGATGCACTGCACCAGCGTCGCAAGCCCGCAGGCGAACAGGTCGGCGCTGATCAGGAAGGCGACGTCTTCCGGCGGCAGCTTCAGCGCCCGCCCGATAATCAGCGGCACCGCGACTGCGCCGGCATACATCACCAGCACGTGCTGGAGCCCGAGCGCCAGCAACCGCGGAATCGGCAGCACTTCGTCGACCGGATGAACCGTTGGTTCTGATGAGTGATCCATGCACCAACCCCTTTGTCGCATCGCCTACGTTACGCCAGCTCGGGCAATGGCAGACGATACAAGGCCCGTGCCAAACTGTAACCTCTGATGGCACGAACGTTGCTGGTTTGGGGGGAACCGGCATACGCGGGGTCGCGTGCTATCAGCAGGGTTGGAGGTTTGCGTGCCACTGATCAAGAACAAATACGGCAAGGGCCGGGTTCGCGTGATGCGGATCCGCCGCGACGGCGACACCCAGGAGGTCAGCCAGCTCAGCGTCAAGGCGATGCTGGAGGGCGATTTCGCGCGCGCCTATACCGATGCCGACAACTCCACCTCGACCTCGACCGATACCATCAAGAACATCGTCAACGTCGTAGCGCGCGAGAACATCGCGCTGTCGCCGGAGGAATTCTGTCAGGCGTTGGCGAAGCGCTATCTCGACCTCTATCCCCAGGTGAGTTCGGTCAGCATCCTGTCGCACGAGACCAAATGGAGCCGGCTCAGCGTCGGCGGCAAGCCGCATCCTCATAGTTTTTTGCTCGACAGCAACGGCAAGCCGACCGTCGAGGTCAGCATGACGCGTCAGGGCTCGACCATGAGCTCGGGCGTCGACAGCTTCACCTTCATGAAGTCGACGCAGTCCGGCTGGGAGAATTTCTACAAGGACAAGTACTCGACGATCCAGCCGACCCATGACCGGATGTGCGCGACCAGCATGGTGGCGTCGTGGAAATGGTCGGGCAAGCCGGCGAGCTATCCCGCGACCAATGCGAAGATTCTCGCGACGCTGCTCGACGTGTTCGCGTCGACGTATAGCCCGAGCGTGCAGAACAGCCTGTATCACATGGGGGAGGCCGCGCTCGCCGCGGTGCCTGAGATTTCCGAGATCAGCATGGCGTGCCCGAACATCCATTTCATTCTGATGAATCTGTCGGCGTTCGACCTTGACAACAACAACGAGGTGTTTTTGCCGACCGACGAGCCGCATGGCCAGATCGAGTGTACCGTCGGAAGGTAGCGGGCGGCTGATCTACCTTGCCGGCCTAGCTTTGGGACGGCTTTCCGAATTTTTCCTGCAGCGCGGGGAAGATGCGGTCGGGCTTGAACGGCACCGACGTGAAGCGAATGCCGGTGGCATCGGCGAGCGCGTTGCCGAGCGCCGGGGCGACCGGATTATACGGGCTTTCGCTCATCGATTTCGCGCCCATCGGCCCGATCGAATCGCAGGTATCGGCGAAGTACACTTCGGTGCGGGGGATGTCGGCGAACTGCGGCAGGTGGTAATCGCGGAATTTCGCGTTCACGACACGGCCGCCGTCCATCACCAATTCCTCGTAGAGCGTAGCGCCTAGCGATTGCGCGACGCCGCCCTCGACCTGGCCGCGGCATTGCATCGGATTGGCGACCTTGCCGGCGTCGGCGGCATGCACGCTCTTGAGGATCCTGATCTCGCCGGTGCCTTTGTTGACGCCGATGCGAAAGCCCTGCACGTTGAACGCGACCGACCGCGGCGTGCCCGCCGAGCTGCCGCTGGCGCCGAGCGTCTTGCCGCGCGCGCCGGCGGCTTTCGCCAGTTCCGCGAACGACATCTTGTGCCCGTTGCAGATTGCCGCGTCGCGATCGAGCGTGCAGGTATCCGCGCCGCCGTTCGCGGTGCTGCTCGCGAACGCCTTCAGTTCGGCTGCGAGATTTTCCGCCGCGGCCTGGGTAGCGCGCCCGGCGACGAACGTGCCGGTCGATCCATAGGCCCCGGTGTCGTGGCCGCCATTGGCGGTGTCGGATTGCTTCAGCGTGATGCGATCGACGCTGGTCGACAGCGCCGACGCCGCGATCTGGCGATGCACCGTGCTGGTGCCGTTGCCGAACTCCGCGGTGCCGACCACGAGGTCGAAACCGCCATCTTCGCGCAGCGAAATCCGCGAATCCGCAAAATGCCCGTCGGGCGGCACGGTGTCGATCATGGTCAGCGCGATGCCCTCGCCGATCAGCCATTCGTCGGACAAATCGATCCGCGCGCTCGTGTCTGCCATCGCGCGCTCGACCAGATCGAGGCACTGGTCGAGGCCGTAGCTCCCATATTTGACGTCGCTGTGTTCGGCCCCGGGCGGCGACAGCATCGGATCGTCGGCCTTGATCATATTGGCGCGGCGGAACGCGTACGGGCTGATGCCGAGCTGGCGCGCCAGTTCGTCGATTGCGGATTCCACCGCGAACAGCGTCTGCGGCAGGCCGTAGCCGCGAAAGGCGCCGGCCGGCACCGTGTTGGTGTAGGCGACGACGGCGTCGACCTTCTTGTTAGGGCAATTGTAGACCGCAAGCGATTCGCCGCAGGCGTGGTACAGCACCGGCCCGGCATGGTTGCCATAGGCGCCGGTGTTGGAGATCACGTCGATCGCGAGCGCGGTCAGCTTGCCGCCGCGGTTGGCGCCGGCCTTCACGGTGACGCGCATCGGATGCCGAGTTGAGGTCGCGATGAACTGTTCCTCGCGGGTCAGTTCGAGCTTGACAGGGCGGCCGGTCTTCAGCGCCGCCAGCGCCAGGATGTCCTCGACGAACATTTCCTGCTTGCCGCCGAAGCCGCCGCCGACGCGTTCGCAGAACACCCGGACCTTGTCGGCGGGCAGCGCGTAGAGTTCGGCAAGCGCGCGGCGGGTGAGGTAAGGCGTCTGCGTGCTGGAGCGTATGTTGAGCGTGCCGTCGGGATCGACCCAGGCGAGGCCGCCATGGGTTTCGAGCGCGGCGTGCTGCACGCGTTGCGTGGAGAAGGTGCCCTCATAGGTCGCCGCGGCCGAGGCCAGCGCGGCGGCGACGTCGCCGAATTCACCGTGCAGTTCGGCGACGATGTTGCGTCCTGAATTGGCGATGCGCTGCCGCTGATTCTTGTCGGCGTGCAGCAGCGGCGCGCGCGGCGCGATCGCCAGCGCAGGATCGAATACCGCCGGCAGGATATCGTAGATCACCTTTAGCCGCCGGCAGCCTTCCTCGGCGGCGGCCTCGGTGTCGGCAACCACGGCTGCGACCTTCTGGCCGATGAAGCGCACCACATCGTCCAGCACGCGGGTGTCGTCCGGGTCCATCGCGGCGACCTCGTGCCTCGCGGTGGAGAACAATTGCTTCGGCGCATCGTCATATGTCAGCACCGCGCGCACGCCCGGTACCGCGAGCGCGGGCGCCTTGTCGATCGACGCGATTTTCGCGTGGGCGTGCGGCGAGCGCAGCAGCTTGATGTGTAGCAGGCCTTCGATCGCGACATCGAAGGTATAGCGCGCCGCGCCGCGCACCACTTGCGGTCCGGCCGGCGCGGGGAGGCTGCGGCCGAACGCGGTGCCGGGCTCGGCGTGTTCGACGTTGGTCTTGCCGATCAGCGCGTCCTCGATCGCGCGATAACCGGTGCAGCGGCAGATGTTGCCCTTCAGCGCCGAGCCGAGGTCGCGACGCTGCGCCTGGTTCAGCGACGCGCAGGTGATGATCATTCCTGCGGTGCAGAACCCGCATTGGAACGCCTGCGCATCGAGGAAGGCCTGCTGCATCGGGTGCGGCGCGCCGTCACGCGCCATCCCCTCGATGGTGGTGACGGTATGGCCGTCGGCGCGGAACGCCGGAACGATGCAGCTATGCACCGGCTCGCCGTCGAGCAGAACGGTACACGCGCCGCAATCGCCGGCGTCGCAGCCCTTCTTGACGCCGAAATGGCCGAGCTGGCGCAGAAAAGTTCTCAGGCACTGGCCGGGTCGCGGCGCCTCGTCGAAATCCTTGCCGTTGACGTTGATACTCATGGCCGCGCCACGTCGTGCAGTTCTGCGCGGATTTCCTCGGCGAGCCGCAGCGTCATCGCTTTGCGCCAGGCCGGCTTGCCGTGGACGTCGTCGTGATAGAGCTGATCCGGCAGCCGCCGCAAGATCGCTGCGCGTAGTTCGTCCGCGCTCGGAAAGGCCGCACAGCACAGTTGAAACGGCCGCACCGTCGCGGCGGTGACGGTGAGCGCCAGCGCGCCATCCTCCTTGATGCTGCCGATCACCAGCGACGCGGAACGGCCGACCGGGGTCAGCGAAATCTGCCGGAATGCCGAATGCCGCTGCAGCGCGCTGATCGGAATATCGATCTGCCGCAGCAGGTCGCCGGGCTCGAGGATGTTGCGGTTGTTGCCGATGACGAAATCGGCGGCGCGGATGCGCTGCTTGCTGCCGTCGGCCTTCCAGACCGTGCAGACGCCGTCGAACGCCGATGTCAGCGAAATCATCGGGCCGGCGGGCAGCGCCATGCAGAGATTGCCGCCCACCGTCGCGGTCTTCCAGATCTTGAACGACGCAAGGAAGGCGCGGCAGCACTGGTTGATCAGCGGCGCCGCGCGCCAGTCCGGCGGACAGACCAACGCGTCGAGCTCCGCGACCGTGCAGGTGGCGGCGATGGTCAGCGACTTCTCGCCGATGGTCAGCGCCGGCCATCCCAGATCTGCGAGATCGATCAGCCGGCTGAGATGCGGCTGCGGTTCCGAGAACAACCAGGTGCCGCCCGCCAGCCAAGCATCGCCTGCCGTCCAATTGGGCAGTTGCTGTCGGGTCTGCGGACGAACGACTTCCGTGATGGTATTCAAATCCATGGCGGCGATTGTGTACTCAAACGATGCTCCGGCGAAAGAGTCTTGCAAAACCAACGCCAACTTAGCGTAACAGGATGGTCTTTGAATTGCAGGGCGGCTCCGCGACCCGCCATTGCGCGGGATGCGATGGCACGATGATAGATCACAAGGATGCCGCAGGCGATGGATCATGCACATGCGATCTGGATCAAGGACCCGTTGGCGATCCTGGCGGAAGGCGCCGAGCGCGGCGTCGTCGTGCAGGACGGCCGCATCGTCGAACTGGTGCCGGCGCGCGGCCAGCCGAAAACCGCCGCCGCGTTTTTCGAGGCGGGCGACCATGCGGTGCTGCCGGGACTGATCAACACCCACCACCATTTCTACCAGACGCTGACCCGGGCACTGCCGGCGGCGCTGGATCGCGAACTGTTTCCCTGGCTGCAGGCGCTCTATCCGGTGTGGTCGCATCTGACCCCGGAGCGGCTCGAACTCGGCGTCACCGTGGCGATGTCGGAACTGCTGCTGTCGGGCTGCACCACCACCACCGATCATCACTACGTGTTTCCATCCGGTTTGGAGGATGCGGTCGATATCGAGGTCGGCGTCGCCAAACGTCTCGGCGTGCGGGTGTTGCTCACGCGCGGTTCGATGAACCGCTCGGTGAAGGATGGCGGGCTGCCGCCGGACAGCGTGGTGCAGGACGAGGACACGATTCTGGCCGACAGCGCCCGCGTGGTCGCCAAGCATCACCAGCGCGGCGAGGACGCGATGGTGCAGATCGCGCTCGCGCCATGCTCGCCCTTTTCGGTCACCACCTCGCTGATGAAGGCGACCGGCGTGCTCGCCGAAAAGCTCGACGTGCGGCTGCACACCCATCTCGGCGAGACCGAGGACGAGAACAAATTCTGCGAGGACATCTATGGCTGCCGGCCGCTCGATTACCTCGAGCAATGCGGCTGGCTCAATGCGCGGACCTGGCTCGCGCACGGCATTCATTTCGATGCGCCGGAAATGCGGCGCCTGGCCAGGGCCGGGACCACGATCAGCCATTGCGCCTGCAGCAACCAGATCCTCGCGTCGGGCTGCTGTCCGGTCTGCGACATGGAAGACGCCGGCGTCGGCATCGGGCTCGGCGTCGACGGCTCGGCATCGAACGACGGTTCCAATCTGATGCAGGAAGTCCGCGCCGCATTCCTGCTGCAGCGGGCGCGCTATGGCGTCAGCCGCGTCAGCCACAGGGATGCGCTGCGCTGGGCCACCAGGGGCTCGGCGGCCTGTGTCGGCCGGCCCGAACTGGGCGAGATCGCGGTCGGCAAGATGGCGGACCTGGCGCTGTTCAAGCTGGACGAGTTGCGCTTTTCAGGCCATGGCGACCCGCTGGCGGCGCTGGTGCTGTGCGGCGCGCACCGCGCCGACCGGGTGATGGTCGGCGGCAAATGGGTGGTGAAGGATGGCGCGATCCCCGGCCTCGACGTGCGGGATTTGATCCGCCGCCACAGCGCCGCGGCCAAAGCGATGCATGGGGGGTAGCCGCGGCAAACGATGCCGCGTAATCGTTCCTCCCGTCATTGCGAGGAGCGAAGCGACGAAGCAATCCAGCTCTCACAGCGCTTGCTGCCTTCTGGATTGCTTCGCTTGGCTCGCAATACGACGGGGCTTACTTGCCGGGGACCTTGTCGTCGATGCCCTTGACGTAGAAGTTCATGCCGAGCACCTGGCCGTCATCGAGATGGCTGCCGCCCTTGCATTCCACTTCCTTGCCGTCCTGCCCCATGATCGGGCATTTGAACGGCTGCAGCTTGCCGGCGATGATCGCGGCCTGGGTATCCTCCGCCATCTTTTTCACGTCGTCCGGCATGTTGGTGTAGGGCGCCATCACCACCATCTTGTCCTTCAGGCCGTCCCAGGTATCTTCCGACTTCCAGGTACCGGCGAGCTCGGCCTTGACGCGCTCGATGTAGTACGGACCCCAATTGTCCATGATCGAGGTGAGCTGGGTCTTCGGTCCGAACTTGATCATCTCGGAGTCCTGGCCGAACGCCAGCTTGCCGCGCTCGGAGGCGACCTGCATCGGCGCCGGGCTGTCGGTGTGCTGCATGATCACGTCGGCGCCCTGATCGATCAGCGCCTTGGCGGCGTCGGCTTCCTTGCCCGGATCGAACCAGGTGTTCACCCAGATGATCTTGATCTTGATGTTCGGGTTGACCGTCTGCGCGCCGAGCATCGTGGCGTTGATGCCGGACACCACTTCCGGAATCGGGAACGAGCCGATGTAGCCCAGCACGCCGGACTTCGACATCTTCGCGGCAACCTGGCCCTGGATGTAGCGGCCTTCGTAAAACCGGCCGGAATAGGTCGACATGTTCTTGTCGCGCTTGTAGCCGGTGGCGTGCTCGAAATGCACGTTCGGATATTTCTTGGCGACCTTCAGCGTCGGCTCCATGTAGCCGAACGAGGTGGTGAAGATCAGCTTGTTGCCGGCGCGGGCAAGTTGCTCGATCGAGCGCTCGGAGTCCGGGCCTTCGCTGACGTTTTCGAGATAGGTGGTCTCGATCTTGTCGCCGAGCGCCTCGACCAGCGCCTTGCGGCCGGTGTCGTGCTGATAGGTCCAGCCGAGGTCGCCGACCGGACCGAGATAGATGAAGCCGACCTTGAGTTTGTCGGCGGCGTGGGCGCCGATCATGCTGGCCGCCGCGGCAAGCCCGATGGCCGTCGCCGCAAGTAAAATCTTTCTCATGGGTTTCTCCGGTTACGAGGGGTTCCTGCTACTCCGTCACGCGGCGCCCCGTCGCGCGCGCTTCGGCATTCATCGATCAGGCACGAACACCGTCCCCAACGCCGCCGGTGCCGTCGAACCTCCGGTCCGCGCCCGTGAGATCAGCACGAGAACGATCACGGTGGCAAGATAGGGCAGCGCCGACATGAACTGGGAAGGTATGCCGAAGCCCGCGCCCTGCGCGTGAAGCTGCAGGATGGTGACCGCGCCGAACAAATACGCGCCGATCACCAGCCGACCGGGCCGCCAGGACGAGAACACCACCAGCGCGAGCGCGATCCAGCCGCGGCCGGCGGTCATTCCCGGAATGAAGAACGGCGTGTAGGCAAGCGGCAGATAGGCGCCGGCCAGCCCCGCGCAGGCGCCGCCGAACATCACCGCGAACATTCTGATCCGCAGCACCGGATAGCCCAGCGCATGCGCGGAGGCGTGATTGTCGCCGGCCGCGCGCAATACCAGCCCGGCGCGGGTGCGGTACAGGAACAGCCAGACGCCGATCAGCAGCAGCAGCGAGAAGTACACGAACGGGTCTTCGCCGAACAGAATGCGCCCGAGCAATGGAATATCGGTGAGGCCCGGAATGTACAGATGCGGCGCCGGCGTGATGCGCTCGCCGACGAAGCCCGCGCCGATCAGTCCGGACAGCCCGACGCCGAGGATGGTCAGCGCGAGGCCGCTGGCGACCTGATTGACCGCAAGGCCGAGCGTCATCAGCGCGAATACCAACGAAAGTGCCACGCCGGCGACAATGCCGAACAGCGCGCCGATGACGATCGATCCGGACAGAAGCGCGCCGCCGAAACCGCAGGCCGCGCCGACGATCATCATGCCCTCGACGCCGAGATTGAGCACGCCGGCGCGTTCGGTCACCAGTTCGCCGGTGGCGGCGATCAGCAGCGGCGTCGACGCCGCCAGCACCGAGAGGATGATCGCCTCAAGCAGGCCCATTGGACACCTGCCGCACCGGAAAGATCAGCCGGAACCGATAGAGGATCAGCGAGTCGCAGGCCAGTACGTAGAACAGCAGGATTCCCTGGAACACTTTCGTGACGTCCAATGGAATCTTCATTGCGATCTGCGCCTGCTCGCCGCCGATGAAGGTCAAAGCGAGGAACAGGCCTGCAATTAGTATTCCAATCGGGTTGAGCCGCCCGAGAAATGCAACGATGATCGCGGTGAAGCCGTAGCCTGGCGAAATGCCCGGCTGCAGATGCCCGACGGGCCCTGCGACCTCGATGATTCCGGCGAGCCCCGCGAGTGCGCCGGAAATCGCGAAGGTCAGAAGGATCAGCCGGTCGGAATTGAAGCCGCCGAACCGCGCCGCGCGCGGCGCAGCGCCCACCACGCGGATTTCGAATCCCTTGATGGTGCGGCCGAGCAGAACCGTCGCGGCCGCGACCACTACAAGCGCGATCAGCGCGCCGAGATGCAGCCGCCCGCCGTCGATCAGCAGCGGCACCGTCGCCACCGGATCGAACGCCGCGGTGGTCGGAAAGTTGAAGCCGGCGGGATCGCGCCACGGCCCGCGCACCAGATAGTCCAGCAGTAGATCGGCGACATAGACCAGCATCAGGCTGGTGAGGATTTCGCTGGCGCCGAACCGCACCCGGCAGACCGCCGGTATCAGCGCGTAGAGCGCGCCCGCCGCGGCGCCGAGCAGCAGCATCGCCGGCAGCACCCAGTATCCCGCGTCGGTGCCCTGGGTCTTGACCGCGAGCCAGCTTCCGGCGACCGCGCCGATCAGGAACTGGCCCTCGGCGCCGATATTCCAGACGTTGGCGAGGTAGCACAGCGACAGCCCGATCGCGATCATCACCAGCGGCGTGGCCTTTACCGCTATTTCCTGCAGCGAGTAGCTGTCGGTCAACGGGTCGATGAAATACACGATCAGCGCCGCGATCGGATTCTTGCCGAGGATCGCGAACAGGATGGCCATGGTCGCGACGGTGAGGCCGATCGCGATCAGCGGCGAGACCAGCGCGATGAGGTTGGAGCGTTCGGTGCGCTTCTCAAGCACTAATTGCATCGGCCGTGTCCTTTGGCGCGGGCCGGCTTCCGCCCATCAGCAGGCCGAGCTTTTCCCGGCTGGCCTGCGCGGTGACCATTGGCTCGGAGAGATGGCCGTGGAACATCACCGCGATCCGGTCGGTGATCTCGGCGAGTTCGTCGAGGTCCTGGCTCGTGACCAGCACCGCGGCGCCGGCTGCAGCGAGATCGAGCAGCGCCTGGCGGATCACCGCGGCGGCGCCGGCGTCGACGCCCCAGGTCGGCTGGCTCACGATCAGCAGCACCGGCACGCGCAGGATTTCGCGGCCGACGATGAATTTCTGCAGGTTGCCGCCGGAGAGGCTCGCCGCTTCCGGGTCGCGCTTGGCCTTGCGCACGTCGAAGGCCTTGGTGGCGCGGTCGACGGTCGCGAGCGTGGCCGCGGTATTGACGAAGCCGTATTGCACCATGCCGCTGGCGGCGTGGCCGGTCAGCAGTGCGTTTTCCGATAGCCGCATCCGCGGCGCGGTGCCGTGGCCGAGCCGCTCTTCCGGTACGAACGCGGCGCTGAGCCGTCGGCGCTCGGTGATCGACATGTGGCCGGCGGCGATGCCGTCGATCACGATGGTGCCGGGATCCCTGGAGAGCCGTTCTCCCGACAGCGCCGCGAACAGCTCGTCCTGGCCGTTGCCTGCGACGCCGGCGATGCCGAGAATTTCGCCGCCGCGCAATTCCAGCGAAATGTTCTGCAGCCGCACGCCGTGCGGGTCGTCCGGCTCGAGGCAAAGATCGTTCACCACCAGGCGCGGCACCGTGATCTTGCGGCCGGCCTCGGCCTTCACTTCCTGGATGTCGGCGCCGACCATCATGCGCGCGAGCGAGGCGGCGGTTTCGTTTTGGGGATTGCAGGTCGCGACCTTCCTGCCGCCGCGCAGGATGGTGGCCATGTCGCACAGCCGCTTCACCTCTTCCAGCTTGTGGCTGATGTAGAGGATGGCGCGGCCTTCGGCCTTCAGCCGGTCCAGCACCACGAACAACTGATCGGCTTCCTGCGGGGTCAGCACCGCGGTCGGCTCGTCGAGGATGAGAAATTTCGGGTCCTGCATCAGCGCGCGGACGATCTCGATGCGCTGGCGTTCGCCGACCGACAGCCGCCAGACCTCGCGTTTCGGATCGAGCGGAAGCCCGTAGACATTCGACACGTCCTCCAGGCGCGCCGACATCGCCTTGAAGGATTCCTTGCCGTCGAGGCCGAGCGCCACGTTCTCGGCGACGGTGAGATTGTCGAACAGCGAGAAGTGCTGAAACACCATGCCGATGCCGCGGGCGCGGGCTTCCGACGGGCCGGACAGCACCATCTTGTCGCCTATCCACAGCATCTCGCCCTCGCTGGGCTGGATCAGTCCGTAGATCACCTTCACCAGCGTCGATTTGCCGGCGCCGTTTTCGCCGAGCAGCGCGTGGATCTGCCGCGGCCAGATGTCGATGTCGATGGAGTCATTGGCAAGGAAACTGCCGTAGCGCTTGGTCAGGCCGACAGTCCGAAGCAGCGGCGTTGCACCGGGATGCTGGCTGGTGGCGGTCGGGTCCAACATTCGCCAATTCACGCAGGAGGAAGGTGCAGAAGTGTGGGCGGTTTTGCCCGGCACCGATAGTAGCGAAAAAGCGCCAGCCTTTGCACAAATCTTCAGCAGATGCGGCCCAGCTTGCGGCTGCGCGGGTGCGATCGACCGAAAAGCGGTGCGAGCGATTCTCCCGCATAGCGGTCGAGAAGAGCGTTCGAGATCGCGCAAAAGGCTGCTTCACGACAGAAAAATTGTTGCAATTTTGTTACGGTTTCCGGAATTCAAATCCGGCTACTACGCGTTGCTCCCAAACTAATCGCGTGCGCGACGGGCCTTTGACGCCGCTGTTTCGGATGCGCTTCGGGATCATTCCGATTGCCGATGCTCGTGAGAAAATGCTTGCGACAGAGCGATTTCTTGCATTTTGCTGCACTTGCGACAAAATCGCAGCCTGCAATCCTGGCGACGAAATATCGCGATCAGTTGACGAGCATATTGGCAGTCCTGATCAAAATGCCGGCAAGCCATGTGGCAAAATAAGGCTTCTCAGAATCCGGGAACAGCGACAGGGTCAGGTATCGGTTCAAATAAGTCTAACAGTTCGATCGTCATCACTGGGGGTACCAAGATGTTCAACCGTTACCGCTCAATTGCCGCAGCCGCCGTGCTGTCGCTTGCGGCACTCGCACCCGTCGGCTCGGCTCATGCCGCCGACATGCCGGTAAAGGCGATCAAGCCGATCGTCGATGTGCCGTTCTTCTTCGTCATCGACGACCGGTTCAGCTACTCCTACATCTTCACCGGCGCCCAGCCCGGCATGTTTACGGTTCGCCCGGACGGTTCGGTGAACGCCAAGACCGCCAAGCAGGTCTATTCGTTCACCCATTTCGACGCTTGGGCCTACGGCACCAACTTCTTCACCATCTCGCTCTTCAAGTCCGATCATAACGATCCGGCGGCGCCGTGTATCAACGCCCACCTCAGCGCCACTTTCGCTGTGGCCGACTGCGCGGGCGCGAGCGAAATCTACGGCTTGTTCCGATCCACCTTCGGCTTCAACGAAATCTTCAACACCAAGGCCTTCAGCATCGGCCCGTTGCACAACGTGTCGTTCGAAGTCGGTATGGACGGCAATGCCGAGAACCGCTTCTTCGGCGCTGCCAAGCGCGACGCCGTCGCCGGTCTGCAGTTCGCCTTCGATCTTCCCTACAAGGGCTATTTCAACGTAGCTCCCTTGGTTTACTGGGAGTTCTACAATCACAACTCGTTCGCCCAGTGCAACAGCGGCTTCAGCGGGCCGACCCCGGGCGTGACCTGCCTGGCCGACGGCAATACCCAGTACAAGCCGACCTGGGCGGTTGAAACCAACTACTACATGGACCTCGGCTTCCTGCCGCCGTCGCTGCAGTTCTTCTCGATCAGCGGCCGCGCCGCCTGGTACGGCAAGAAGGGCACCGATACCGAAAAGCTGCCGTTCAACCCGGCGTTCAACGTTTACCAGACCGCGGTCGAGTTCAACTCGGAGCCGATCCGCCTGACGCTCGACGCCTCCAAGGCGATCTGGGGTCCGAAGTACAGCCACTTCGTCGACGTATGGGTGGCGTACCGCTACTGGCAGAACAAGTTCGGCCTCGATCACAACGCCCCTTCGGCTGCCTGCTCCGTTACGATCGGCGGCGTGACCCGTCCGAGCGGAGCCTGCACCGAAGAGTCAGCCTATGCCGGCGTGACTGTGAAGTTCTGATCGCCTGATCCTCCCGCGTGAAGCTCTTGGCGCCGCGATCTCCGCGGCGCTATTTTTCTTTGGCCGGTCGTCCGTGATGGCGGGCCTCGCCGCAACGCGGGCTTACCGTTTCCATGCCCCGGCATGGATTGCGGCGGCCTCGTCTTCCAGCAGCGGCCCCACCACGTCGATCGCGCGCTGGCCGCTGGCGAACACTGTCCTGCACGGCAAATCCAGCGTCAGATTTTCCGGATGGTCGCCGGTGATGGTCCGCAGCCGCTGTTCGCTGAGCCCATAGACCAGCCGGCCGATGCCAGACCAGTACAGCGCGCCCGCGCACATCGCGCACGGTTCGGCGGACGAATAGAGCGTCGCGGCGGCCAGCAGCGCCGGCGCCAGCGTCGTGCAGGCCCGCGTCGCGACCAGCCGTTCGGCGTGGGCGGTGCCGTCATGCGAGGGCATGAAGGCGTTGCCGGCTTCCATCAGCACGTTGCGGCCGCGATCGACCAGCACCGCGCCGAACGGATGGTTGCCGCTGCGCATCGCGCCCCGCGCGACCTCGAACGAGCGCCGCAGGAAATGTTCGTCGATCTCGGCCTGGTCGCTGCTCATGGCGTCCTTTCGCAATGCCGTGCATGATGGTGCGCGGGGCGCAAACTTGCTGCAAAGCCGTTTTGCAAGCAATCCGAATTGATGTACCCAAACGGCATGGGCAAGAGCGAAGCGGCCGTCGTCGGACTGAAAGTTGCCGGGATCGGCGACGAGATCGTCGCGCGCATCAACGAGCTCGGCGCTATCTCGGAGACGCCCGAGCATCTGGCGCGGGTGTTTCTGACCCGTGAGCACCGCGCCGCCGCCGAACTGATCATGGGCTGGATGCGCGCCGCCGGCATGGCCGCGCATCTCGATGCGATCGGCAATGTCTGCGGCCGCTATGAGGGCGAGCGTCCCGGCCTGCCGTGCCTGATGCTGGGCTCGCATTACGATACCGTGCGCGACGCCGGCAAATGGGACGGTCCGCTCGGCATCGTCACCGCGATTTCATGCGTTGCTGATCTCAACCGGCGGGGGCTGCGCTTTTCCTTCGCCATCGAGATCACCGGCTTTGCCGACGAGGAGGGCGTGCGCTTTGCGTCCACATTGCTCGGCAGCCGCGCGGTCGCCGGCACCTTTGTCGAGAGCTGCCTCGGCGCGCGAGATCGCAACGGCATCACGATGCGCGATGCGATGACCACCTTCGGTCTCGACCCGGAGCATGTCGGCGCCGCGACGCGGGTGCGCAGCGAATTGCTGGCCTATGTCGAACTGCATATCGAACAGGGGCCGGTGCTCGAGGCAGAGAATATTCCGGTCGGCGTCGTCACCGCGATCGCGGGCGCGACGCGGCTTGCGGTGCGGATCACCGGCATGGCGGGCCACGCCGGCACGGTGCCGATGGGTCTGCGCCGCGACGCGCTGGCGGGCGCCGCCGAATGCATCGCCGCGATCGAGGAATTGTCCCGCACCGACATGGGCGGGCTGGTCGGCACCGTCGGCTACATCCACGCGCAGCCGGGCGCCACCAACGTCATCCCCGGCCAGGTGTCCTTCACCATCGACATGCGCGCGCCGACCGATCCGCACCGCAAGCGCGCGGTGGCAGATGTCGCCCGGCGGATCGAACAGATCGTGCGCGGACGCGGTCTTGCTTTGCAGATCGACGTCACCCACGAGAACCGCACGGTGCCCTGCGCGCCGTGGCTGAAGACCCAGGTGGCTGAGGCGATCGCGGCCGAACATTTTCGGGTGTTCGAATTGCCGAGCGGCGCCGGCCATGACGGCATGGCGATGATCGACATCGCCGATGTCGGCATGATCTTCGTGCGCTGCCGCGGCGGCGTCAGCCATCACCCCGATGAGCATGTCGAGGTAGCCGACGCCGACGCCGGCGCCCGCGTGCTGCTGCGGCTGATCGAGAATTTCAGGCCGAAGCGGGATTAGCGCGCGACCGCCGCAAGTACGCCTCACCCCGCCGTCACGTCGACCAGTTCCTCGCCGTCGAGCACGCGCCTGGCCTTGGCGCGGTCGAGGTCGCCTTCCCAGGCGCCGATCACGACGGTGGCGACGCAGTTGCCGATCAGATTGCCGAGCGCGCGGGCCATGCCGATGAACCAGTCGATCGACAGCACCAGCACGAGGCCGATCGCCGGAATGCTCGGGACCGCGTTCAGCGTCGCCGCCAGGATCACGATCGCCGAGCCCGGCACGCCATGCGCGCCCTTCGACGTGATCAGCGAGACGCCGAGCACAAGCAGCAGGTCGCCGAACGACAGCGGCGTGTTGGTCGCCTGCGCGATGAACACCACCGCCAGCGTCAGGTAGATTGAGAACGCGTCGAGGTTGAACGAGTAGCCGGTCGGGATCACCAGCCCGACCACGGAGTCCTTGACGCCGAGCCGCTCCAGCTTGCGCATGATCTGCGGCAGCACCGCGTCGGACGACGCCGTGGCCAGCACGATGGTCAATTCCTCGCGCAGGTAGTTGAGGAATTTGACGATGTTGAGTCCGGCCAGCGCCATCACCGTGCCGAGCACGCCGAACACGAAGATCGCCACCGCGACGTAAAACAGCGCGACCAGCGAGGCGAGCTGCTTCAGCGATCCGACGCCGTATTTGCCGACGGTGTAGGCGACCGCGCCGAGCACGCCGAGCGGCGCCACCCGCACGATCAGGCCCATCGCCCGGAACAGCACGGTCGAGACCGCGTCGATCAGCGAGGTGATCTTTTCGCCCTTTTCGCCGCCGACCAGCGCCAGGCTGGTGCCGAAGATGATCGCGAAGAACAACACCTGCAGCACGTCGTTGCGCGCCAGCGCGTCGAACGAGGTGGTGGGGATGATGTTGAGCAGGAAGCTGCCGATGCCGCCGCCCTGCAGCTTGTGCGCATTGTCGGCGTAGGTGTTGAGCGCCTTGGCGTCGAGCGTCGAGGTGTCGATGTTCATGCCGTGGCCGGGGCCGAACAGATAGGCCAGCAGCAGGCCGACGATCAGCGCGACGGTCGTCATCGCCTCGAAATACACCAGCGCCTTGACGCCGACGCGGCCGACTTTCTTGAGGTCGCCGGCGCCGGCGATGCCGTGCACCACGACGCAGAAGACGATCGGCGCCACGATCATCGAGATCAGCTTGAGGAAGGCGTCGCTGAACACCTTCAGGCCGATCGCAAAATCGGGCGCCATGACGCCGAGCACGATGCCGAGCAGCAGCGCGGCCAGGACCTGCACGAACAGCGAATGATAGATCGGCTTGCGGGCAACGGGCGCTTCGGCGGCAAGTGTGGTCATCGGCACTCTCCGGTCTGACGACCGAAATCAGCAATAAATATGCCAGCGGTGCGCCGGCGCGGTGCGCTGACGCCGATCGTTGTACACAATGGCATGCTGCTTGCTTCGTTCGTCGACGGGTTCTCGAATTCGCGAAAGGCGCGCGGCGTGATGGCACACTCGAAATCCGGCCTCGTTGCGGCCGAGCCCACCCCGATCGAACTTGACTGGGGTACCACCGCGCTGGTGATCATCGACATGCAGCGCGATTTCATGGAGCCGGGCGGGTTCGGTGAAACGCTCGGCAACGACGTGTCGCAATTGGCGCGCGCGGTGCCCCCGATCGCCGCGCTGCTGGACGCGGCGCGGTCGATGGGCATGCTTGTGGTGCACACCCGCGAAGGTCACATGCCCGACCTCTCCGATGCGCCGCCGGCCAAGGTCGAGCGCGGCGCCCCGTCGTTGCGGATCGGCGATCCGGGACCGATGGGCCGCATTCTGATCCGGGGCGAGGCAGGTCACGACATCATTCCGGCGCTCTATCCGCTTGACGGCGAGATCGTCATCGACAAGCCCGGCAAGGGCGCGTTCTACGCCACCGAGCTCGGCGACGTGCTGCAGAAATACGGCATCGAAAATCTGTTGGTCTGCGGCGTGACCACCGAGGTCTGCGTCAACACCACCGTGCGCGAAGCCAACGACCGCGGCTACCGCTGCATCGTGATCTCCGACGGCTGCGCGTCGTATTTCCCGGAATTTCATGAAATGGGCCTTCGGATGGTCAAGGCCCAGGGCGGCATCTTCGGCTGGGTCAGCGATTCCGCCGCCGTGCTCGCAGCGATCGAAGCGGCGATGGCGAAGCCGCTTGCAGCGGGCGCAGCGCGTTAATCCGACGGGGTCGCTTATCGCAAAGTCATCGCTGCATCCGCATCATCTGATCCATCGGCATCATGTTGTGGTTCAGGTTCGCCATGATCCACAGCGAGCCGCCCATCAGCAGGAACACGATCAGCACGCCGAACGCCAGCGCCAGCACGTTGTTGGTATTGTCCGGGCCGCTGGTGATGTGCAGAAAAAGCACCAGATGCACGCCCATCTGCGCGAAGGCCAGCACCACCAGCGCGACCGGGATGCTCGGCTGCCAGACCAGATCGGTGCCGGCGACGAAAAACGATGCGGCCGTGAGCAGGATCGCGAGTCCGAGCCCTACCAGATAGCCGATGATCCGCTGGCCGTAGCCGCCGCCTTCGGCCTCATCGCCCGGCGCGAGGTCGGGACCTTTGCCGGCTTCAGTGTCGCTCATGCCGCGCTACCAAGCAGATAGACGATGGTGAATACCGCGATCCAGACGATGTCGAGCGCGTGCCAGAACAGCGCAAAGCACAATACGCGGCGCCGGATGTCGGGGCGAAACCCCTTGGCGAACACCTGCGCCATCATCGTCAGCAGCCAGAGGATGCCGGCAGAGACGTGCAGCCCGTGGCAGCCGACCAGCGTAAAGAACGCCGACAGGAACGCGCTGCGCGTCGGTCCTGCGCCGCGGCCGACGAGGTCGGCAAATTCATCGGCCTCCAGCGCGAGAAAGCAGAGCCCCAGCGCGGCGGTAACGGCCATCGTCGACTGGAACCAGAGCTTGCTGCGGGCATCGAGTGCGATGCTGGCCATGCCGCACGTGAAGCTCGACGCCAGCAGAAAGCCGGTCTCCAGCGCGACGTTGCGCAGGTCGAACAGGTCGCGCCCACCCGGGCCGCCGGCGGTCTCGTTCCACAACACCGCGTAGCTCGCAAATAGCGCCGCGAACATGATCATGTCGCTGAGGATGAAGATCCAGAAGCCGTAGCCGGTGGTGACGCGCTTGTCGGCGGGGCCGTCCCACTCGCGCGGTTCTTCATTGTGTGCGGTCTGCAATCCGCCCAGCCGGTGGGGATCGCCAGCCTGCGCCGCCGCGCTCATGACAGCGCCCATTCGCGCATCATGGCGCGGCGCTGCTCGCGATTGGCCCGGTCGATCCGCGCCACCTCCGCGGCGGGAATCACGTTTTCGGAATGATCGCGCCAAGCGAACGCCACGAAGGTCGCCCACGCCCCGATCGCACCGGCGATCACCATCCACCAGATGTGCCAGATCAGCGCGAAGCCCATGACGGTGGCGAAGAACGCGCAGACGAATCCGGTCGCCGAATTGCGTGGCACCTCGACGTCGTCATAATCGGGCAGTTCGACCTGGGTCTGCTGCTGCGCGCGTCGCTTCAGGCCCCAATAGGCGTCCTCGCCGGACACGTCCGGCATCACCGCAAAATTGAACGCCGGCGGCGGCGAGGCGGTGGCCCATTCCAGCGAACGGCCGTTCCAGGGATCGCCGGTGAGATCGCGCAAGGCGTCGCGCCGGCGGATGCTGACCACGAGCTGCGTGATCTGCAGCGCGATGCCGCACGTGATCAACGCGGCGCCGACCGCCGCCATGATCAGCCATGGCCGCCATTCCGGCACGTCGTAATGCTGCAGCCGCCGCGTCATGCCGAGCAGGCCGAGCACGTAAAGCGGCATGAACGCGATGTAGAACCCGACCAGCCAGCACCAGAACGCGGCCTTGCCGAGCCCTTCGTGCAGCTTGAAACCGAACGCCTTCGGAAACCAGTAGGTGTAGCCGGCGAACGCGCCGAACAGCACGCCGCCGATGATGACGTTGTGGAAATGCGCGACCAGAAACAGGCTGTTGTGCAGCATGAAATCGGCGGGCGGCACCGCCATCAGCACGCCGGTCATGCCGCCTATGATAAATGTCACCATGAATCCGATCGACCACAACAGCGGCGTCTGGAACCGGATGCGGCCGCCGTACATCGTGAACAGCCAGTTGAAGACCTTCACGCCGGTCGGCACCGCGATGATCATGGTGGCGACGCCGAACACCGCGTTGACGTCGGCCCCGGCGCCCATGGTGAAGAAATGGTGCAGCCACACCATGAAGGACAGGATGCAGATCACCATGGTGGCCGCGACCATCGAGCGATAGCCGAACAGCGGCTTGCCGGAAAACGTCGAGATCACCTCCGAAAAGATGCCGAACGCCGGCAGCACCAGGATGTAGACCTCGGGATGCCCCCACGCCCAGATCAGGTTCATGAACATCATCACATTGCCGCCGGCCTCGTTGGTGAAGAAATGAAAACCGAGGTAGCGGTCGAGCAGCAGCATCGCCAGCGTCGCGGTGAGGATCGGAAACGCCGCGACGATCAGGAGATTTGCGGCAAGCGTGGTCCAGCAGAACATCGGCATGCGCAGATAGCTCATGCCCTTGGTGCGCACCTTCAGCACCGTGGTGACGAGATTGACGCCGGACACCAGCGTGCCGACGCCGGAAATTTCCAGCGCCCAGCAATAATAATCGACGCCGACGCCGGGCGAATAGGCCAGCTCCGACAGCGGTGGGTAGGGCAGCCATCCCGTGCGCGCGAACTCGCCGATGATCAGCGAAATGTTGATCAACAGCGCGCCGGTGGCGGTGAGCCAGAAGCCGACCGAATTCAGCGTCGGGAACGCGACGTCGCGCACGCCGAGCTGCAGCGGCACCACGAAATTCATCAGTCCGATCATGAACGGCATCGCCACGAAGAAGATCATGATGGTGCCGTGCGCCGAAAACAGCTGGTTGTAATGTTCGGGCGGCAGGAACCCGCCGCTCTGGAACGCCAGCGATTGCTGCAGCCGCATCATGATCGCGTCGGCGAAGCCCCGCAACAGCATGACCATCGCGAGGATGGTGTACATCACGCCGATCCGCTTGTGATCGACGCTGGTGATCCATTCGCGCCAAATGTAGGGCAGGTAGCCCTTGATCACGACCCAGCCGATGACCGCCATGATGCCAAGCGCGACCACGCCGGACGTGATCATCGGGATCGGTTCGTTGATCGGGATCGCATCCCAGCCGAGCTTACCTAACATCGCCGGTCCCCGTGCCGAGCGCGGTATTGTCGCCTTGTGAGGCCGCGATCTTCTGCGTGGCGATCGACTGGAACAACTCCGGATCGGCCAATCGGTACAGCGAGGGCGCATCGTCCATCGACGGCTTGGCGAGTTGCCGATAGCCCGCCTCGTCGAGCGCGGTATCGGCGCGCGCGCTGTCCTGCGTCCATCTGTCGAACTGGTCGGCGGAGACGGCACGAACGTCGAAATGCATTCCGGCGAATCCGTCGCCGCTGAAATGCGACGACATCCCGCGGAAGGTGCCTTGCGCGTCGGCCTGCAGATTGAGCCGGCTGGTCATGCCGTTCATGGTGTAGATCATGCTGCCGAGCTGCGGGATAAAAAGCGCGTTCATCACGCTCGCCGAGGTCAGTTCGAATTGCAGCGGCACGCCGACCGGGACGGTCAACTGGTTGACCGCAGCGAGTTTGTGGTCCGGCAGGATGAACAGCCACTTCCAGTCCAAGGAAACCGCCTGGATTCGCAGCGGCTTGTTCGCGCTCGCGATCGGTTTGCCGGGATCGAGTTCGTGTGCGCCGATCCAGGCGACGCCGCCGAGCAGGATCACGGTCAGCGCCGGAATGCCCCAGACCACGAGTTCGATCCGGCCGGAATAGGACCAGTCCGGCTGATAGGTTGCCTTGCGGTTGGAGCTTCGGAACCAAAAGACGAACGACAGGATCGCGAAAATCGTCGGCAACACGATCGCCAGCATGATCGCCACCGAATCGATCAGGATGGTCTTGTTCGCGACGCCGATCAGACCTTGCGGAGCGAGGATATTCATCAACCGACCAATGGAACCGAGCAAGCTGGCATGCCGCTACTGTGCGCCACCGCCATCGATAAATCGCATAAATTATTTGTGCAAATGCGAACGTTCGCCCGTGCGAGACGTTACGGATCGTGGCGAGACTGCGCCACCTGCAAAACATAGCTGCCGCTACACAGCGGCCTTGCCGTGGGTCGGTCTGCAGCCTATCCTTTAGCCAGTGCGACGAGATGCGCACATTACTGGGAGAGCGAAATGGCCTGGAAAACACCGAAGATCGTCGAAGTCGCCGTCGGCATGGAAATCAACATGTATGCCTGCGCGGCCCGCAAGTAAGCGCGTTCAGCCTAAACTGATGAGTTGCGATTGCGCGACGCAGGCTTCGGCCGGCGTCGTGTGAACTCGTTTGAGCCGCCTTTCCTGAAGATAGCCGCGCCCGGCGGATCACCGGGGAGCCCATCATGTTACGTGCTATCGTTCTGGGAGCCGGCGCCGGCGGCGGCGTGCCGCAGTGGAATTGCGGCTGCAGGATTTGCCACGCCTCGCGCGGCGATCAGCCGGAATTGCGCAGCACCCAGACGTCGGTCGCGATCAGCGCCGACGGAACCAACTGGTTTCTGATCAATGCATCCCCCGATCTGCGCGCGCAACTCAACGCCACGCCGCAATTGCATCCCAAACCGGGCGCGTTGCGGCACACCCCGATTGCCGGCGTCATCTTGACCAACGGCGAGGTCGACGCCGTGGCCGGTCTGCTGTCGATGCGCGAGGGCTCGCCATTCACGATCTACGCGCATCCGCGCGTGCTGGCGATCCTCAAATCGAATTCGATCTTCAACGTCCTGAGCGAGAAAAACGTGCGCCGCGAGCCGGTCGCGATCGATCACGCGTTCGAGCCGACGCTGCCCGATGGTTCGCCGTCGGGCCTGTCGATCTTGCCGTTGGAAGTCCCCGGCAAAGCTGCATGGTATCTCGAGGGCCAGCCGGGAAGCGACGGCATCGGCGATACGCTCGGACTGCGGATCGAACACAAGGCCAGCGGAGATCATCTCTATGTCATCACCGCCTGTGCCGAGGTCACCGAGGCGATCAGGGATCGTATCCGTGACGCGCCGCTGGTGCTGTTCGACGGCACGGTGTGGCGCGACGACGAACTGATCGCCGCCGGTCTCGGCAACAAGACCGGCAAGGGCATGGGCCATATCGCGATGGATGGCGACCACGGCGCGATCGCGTCGCTCGCCGATCTCGGCATCGGACAGAAGATTTTTCTGCACGTCAACAATTCCAACCCGGCGCTGCTGCGGCACTCGGCCGAGCGCCGCGTGCTCGAAGCCGCCGGCTGGAAAGTCGCGGCCGACGGCATGGAGGTGACGTCATGAACGCGCCGTCGGCGTTTTCGCTCGCGTCTTCGACGCCGTTGGATAGCGCCGAGGCGCTCGAGGCTGTGCTGCGGCAGATCGGCGCGACGCGCTACCACAATCTGCATCCGTTTCACCGGCTGCTGCATGGCGGAAAGCTGAACAAAGGCCAGGTGCAGGCCTGGGCGCTGAACCGCTATTATTATCAGAGCACGATCCCGATCAAGGACGCGGTGGTGATCTCGCGTTTCCGCGACCGCAATATCCGCCTGGAGTGGCGGCACCGGCTCGACGATCATGACGGCGATCCGGCCAGCGAGGGCGGCATCGACCGCTGGCTGAAGCTTACCGAGGGCCTGGGGCTGGACGGCGCCTATGTGGAATCCACCCGGGGCATTCTGCCGGCGACGCGCTTTGCGGTCGATGCCTATGTGCATTTCGTCCGCGACAACACCCCGCTGGAAGCGATCGCGTCGTCGCTGACCGAATTGTTCGCGCCCGATCTGCACGAACAGCGCATTTCCGGGATGCTGAAGCACTATGATTTCGTCAATCCCGACATCATGAGCTACTTCAGCCGCCGCCTCACGCAGGCGCCGCGCGACGCGAATTTCGCGCTGGACTACGTCAGGCGGCACGCCGGCACGCCGGCGGAACGCGAGGCGGTCTGCAACGCGCTGATCTTCAAGACCAACGTGCTGTGGGCGCAGCTCGACGCGCTGCATCACGCCTATGTCGATGGCCACGTGCCGCCGGGGGCGTTCGTCCCCGAGCCGCCGTGAGGCCGCCGATGGCAGAGCCGCGCGTCCGCAACATCACCGTCAGCGAGGCGACCCGCCCGATGCTGCCGCGCCACGCCAGATTGCGCTTCGACGACACCCGGCAGCGCTGGGTGATCCTGGCGCCGGAGCGCGTGCTGGCACCCGACGAGATCGCGGTCGAGATTTTGCAGCTATGCGACGGCGTGCGCAGCACCGCCGCCATCATCGACACGCTCGCGGCGAAATACACCGCGGATCGCGCTGCGATCGGCGCCGACGTGATCGCGATGCTGCAGGACCTCGCCGACAAGGGTTTTCTCACTGCCGCGCGAGAGCGCGCGCCATGAGCGATCTTCCCCACGACGCAGGCGCAGGCAATCGCACCGACGGCGTCGCGGCGCTGGAAGCGTTGTCGGATGCGCAGGGCTACGGCATTCCGCTTGCCGTACTGGCGGAGCTGACGCATCGCTGCCCGCTGCAATGCCCGTATTGCTCCAATCCGCTCGAACTGGAGCGCGGCAGCGCCGAGCTGACCACCGCGGAATGGAAGAGGGTGCTGAGCGAACTCGGCCAGATCGGCGTGCTGCAGATCCATTTCTCGGGCGGCGAGCCGACCGCGCGCAAGGACCTCGTCGAGCTGGTGCGGCACGCCACCGATGTGGGGCTGTATTCCAATCTGATTACATCGGCGGTGCTGCTGACCAGGGACAGGCTTGCGGCACTCGCCGATGCCGGGCTGTCGCATGTCCAGATCAGCTTTCAGGGCGCCGACGCGGCTACCGCCGATCGTGTCGCCGGACTCGATGCCGCGCACGAAAAGAAGCTTGCCGCCGCGCGATGGACCCGCGAGCTCGACCTGCCGCTCACCGTCAACGCGGTGATGCATCGGCAGAATCTGCACCAGCTCGCCGACGTCATCCGGATGGCGGTCGATCTCGACGCCGACCGGCTCGAGGTCGCCAATGTGCAGTATTACGGCTGGGCGCTGAAGAACCGCGCCGCGCTGATGCCGACGCTGCAGCAGATCGAGGAGGCGAGCCGCATCGTCGAGGACGCCGCAATGCGGCTGAAGGGCGTGCTCGCGATCGACTACGTCGTGCCGGACTACTACGCGCTGCGGCCGAAAAAATGCATGGGCGGCTGGGGCCGGCAATTCTTCAACATCTCGCCGGCGGGGAAAATCCTGCCCTGCCACGCCGCGGAAACCATCACCGGCCTGCAATTCGAATCGGTGCGCGATCATTCGATCGCCTGGATCTGGCGGCATTCCGAGGCGCTCAACCGCTACCGCGGCACCGGCTGGATGCCGGAGCCTTGTGCGGGTTGCGCGTTCAAGGAGGATGATTTCGGCGGTTGCCGCTGTCAGGCGTTCGCGTTGGCCGGCGATGCGGGCCTCACCGATCCGGCCTGCTCGCTGTCGCCGATCCACGCGCAGGTGTTCAGCATCGCCGAGGCCGAGGCCGGCGGCGGTTTGCGCCGCTTCGTCTACCGCAACTTCGCGGGCGGCACGCTGGAGGCCGCGGTCACAGATGCGCCAGATAATGCGCCAGCGCCGTGATCTCTTCCTCGCTCAGCGGATAGGCGACCTCCGCCATCGCGGCCATGGCGCCGCCGGAGCGCGCGCCCGATTTGTAGTCGTGCAGCGCCTTGAGCAGATAGTCCTCGCGCTGCCCGGCGATCCGCGCCACCGCCTTGCTGCCGGCGAAATTGTCGTTGTGGCAGGACGCGCAGCGTCGGCCCGCCGCGGCCTGCGCGCCTTTCGCCGATAGATCCGGGTTGTCGTCCGGTTTTCGCTCGGCCGCAGCCGGCAAGGATGCGAAGTAAGCGCCGAGGTTGCGGATGTCCTCGTTGCCGAGACCTTCCGCGATCGGCTGCATCTGTTCGCTTTTTCGCGTGCCGCTGCGAAAGAAGATCAATTGCCACTGCGTGAACAGATCGGGCTGCGCGGCCAGCGACGGAATAATCTCGGTCTGCGAGATGCCGCCCTCGCCATGGCAGCCGCTGCAGACCTCGGCTTTGTCCTTGCCGGCCGCGATATCGGCGGCGCGGGCGATATCGGTGTGATTGAATGCGAGAAGGCAGAGCGAAGCGAACGTCCGTCGAAGCCGCATGATCGATATTCCGGTGTCCGGTCCCTTCAGTCGTCATTGCGGGACGGCATGCGACGAAGCAATCCAGTCTTCCGTGCGGGTTTCCGGATGGCTTCGCCAAGTCTGTCGTCGGGCCGGCCTCGCCGGACCCGACGGCTCGCCACGATTCCGGGGGCTCGTTTCGCGCCCCCAGTCCTTCATCGTCTAACGCCTATTTCGCGTAGCTGATGCGGTAGATCGCGCCCGCCCAGTCGTCCGCGATCAGCATCGCGCCGTCCTTGGCCAGCACGATGTCGGCAGGACGGCCGAGGTAACCCTGGTCGCCTTCGATCCAGCCGGAGGCGAAGATTTCCTGCTTGGCGTTCTTGCCATCCGGATCGGCGGTGACGCGCTTGATCCGCGCGCCCTGGTATTTGTGCCGATTCCAGGAGCCGTGCTCGGCGATGAAGATGTTGTTCTTGTATTCCGCCGGGAATTGATCGCCGGTGTAGAATTTCATGCCGAGCGGCGCCACATGCGCGCCGAGATTGAGCACCGGCGGGGTGAATTCCGAACACTGGTGGCCCATCGCGAATTTGGGGTCCGGCATGTCGCCCTGATGGCAATATGGATAGCCGAAATGTTCGCCGATCCTGGAGATCATGTTGAGCTTGTCGCTCGGCATGTCGTCGCTGATCCAGTCGCGGGCGTTTTCGGTGAACCAGTATTTTCCGGTGCGCGGGTCGACATCGCCGCCGACGCTGTTGCGGACGCCGAGCGCGATCAGTTCGGCATTGCCGGTCCTGGGGTCGACACGCCTGATCTGCGACAAGCTCGTCGGCGGAATGCCGATGTTGAACGGAGGCCCGAACGGAACGTAGAACCAGCCTTCCTTGTCCACAGCCAGATACTTCCAGCCATGCGCGGCATAGGACGGCATGTCGTCATAAACCACCTTGCCGGCGCCGAGCGTATCGAGATTGGCCTCGGCATTCTCGTATCGGATCAGCCTGTCGATATCGATCACGTAGAGCGCGCCGTCGCGAAACGCGATGCCGGTCGGCGACTTCAGCCCTTTGATGACCGTCTTGACGTCCTTTTTGCCGTCCTTGTCGGTGATCGCATAGACGTTGCCTAGTCCGAACGAGCCGACGAACAGCGTGCCCTTGTCTCCCCAGGCCATCTGCCGCGCGGCGAGCACGCCGGACGCATAGACGTCGATCTTGAAGCCCGGCGGCAGCTTGATCTTCTTCATCATCGCGGCGAGTTCGGCGTCGCTGGCCCCGGTCGGCGGACCGGCCGGCGGCGCGAGACCCTTCTGCGCTTCGGTTTCGTCGCCGAGGAACCAGTCGTCCGGCGGATGCGTCCAGAATTCCTTGGTGCCGGACTGATAGCTTTTCAGCTTGTCCTGCGCATTCGCCTGACCGATCACCCCGATCGCTAATACTGCCGCGCATGCCAGAATGGATCGATTGAAAATCGATATCATCGCGCCCTCCCTGAGCAGCCGCTGCGCGGCCGCGTTATCGTTTTTTTGAGCTTAGCGTTGCCGCCGATCACCGACAGGCGATAAATGGTAACACATCCGCCGCGCTTGAAAAGCGCGATGCGCGGTGCCGCGCCGGATGCGCGAGCGAATTTTACGTGCTGCTGCATCGCACCGTGTGAATTCCGCCATAATCGGATTTCCGACCTATGACCGGCGGCCTCCTGGAACTTCGGCGCGGCTCGATTGATGTTGCGCGTCGAACAGAAAGAGAATCTAATCGTTAATCACCGTCCGAAACTGATGTCATCGGTGACTGACGGTCGGGTAACATGCCCGCCGTGTCATGAAAGCATTCGGTGCCAACCAAAACGATAGCGGTGCTTGTCGAAGACGAGCCGGATTACCTCAGGGAATTGCTTGCGAAGGCCGGCGTGGATGCCCAGGCATCCACTCTGGCGGCCAAGCTTCAAGAGGTCGTCATCGGCGAACTTCATCATCGGGTCAAAAACACGCTGGCAATCGTTTCGGCGATAGCGTCCCAAAGCATCAAGACCGCCAATACTCTCGAAGAGGCCGGAAAGTCGATCGCGGACCGGCTGCACGCGCTCGGCGTCGCGCAAGACCTTCTGGTTCGTGAGCGCTGGACCGGCGCGGGTTGCCTCACCTTGATCGAAAGCGCTGTCAAGGCATTTCAGTCCAAAGGACTCGACCAGTTCGCGATAGCCGGCGAAAATATTCTGGTCTCATCGGGTTCGGCGGTATCGTTGTCGATGGTGATTCACGAGCTCTGCACCAACGCCGTCAAGTACGGCGCGCTTTCCTCGGCGAACGGGCGAATCGCCATCTCATGGACGGTCGAGCAGGAGCCGAAACGGTTCAGACTGCGATGGATCGAGCGCGGCGGTCCATTGGTCGTGGAGCCGACGCGCAAGAGTTTCGGCTCAAAACTGATCGAACAGGCATTGCCGGGCCAATTGCAAGGCGAAGCGCGGCTTCACTTTGCGCCCGAAGGATTGATCTGCGACGTGAATATCCCGCTCAGCGTCATGCAGGAGCGGTGAGACTGCGGCGGGAGCGCGCTGCTTGCGGCCGATCTCGGGCCGCCTATGAAATTCAGGCTTCCTTTTGAGATACCGGCGGCGCGTTGCGTCCGTTCCGGTCCGGAAACCAGTAAATAATCTGTAGCGTGACCCAAGATCCAAGCACCGTGAAGATCGCCAGACCTGGGGACGTGACATACAGCAGAGCACTTTGCGACTTCGCGGGCGCCCCCTGGTAGTGAATCAGCGAGAGCAGCGTTTCGAGAGCCGCGCCAGCGAAACTAACGGCCGCGAGACCGCCGATGATCGAGCCGACGATGTTTACGATCCATCCAAACGGGCCGCGCCGTTTCGCCCAAGCCTGGTAAATCCCGACGGTCAGCATCGCGATCAAAAGGATCAGCAGGTCGGTCAGCGGGCCGCCCACGCTCGACGTCGTGCCGATGATGTCCTGCAACAACACAGCCATCACGGCGAGCAAGGTGATCGTCTTCACGGGGTCATCCCGGGTTCTTCAGTGGCCAAGCAGAAGGATTGCGAAGCCGATCACGATACAACTCAGGCCGAAAAGAGCTGCCACGAGTTCGGCGGCATGTTTCCAACCGAAGAATTCGAGCACGGCGTCGATTGCAGCGGCGAGGAGCATGTCCACGATCGCACTGAGCAGACTTTGAAGCATGATGATTGGTCGCCGCAGGCTGGCCGGAGTTCAATCGGCCGTTTCGGCACAGGGGCAAGGCGAACCCCGATCATTGAAAATAGTGGTGCTGCCAGACAGGATTGAACTGTCGACCTCTCCATTACCAATGGAGTGCTCTACCACTGAGCTACGGCAGCGTGCCCGATGCGGCAGCCGCCCCTGGAAAGGCCCCGCTCGGCGGGCCGATCCTTGCCATAAGGCCACCTTCGGTGCAAGCGCCGGCGCCCCTGCCGCGCAAGCGACGCCGCTCTCGGACAGGGCCTGCCCGTCAGCCGGGAGAGCGGGACGCCGCCATCTGCTTCATCTGCAGCAATTGCGCCCCGATCCGGTTCCCCATCGTCTCGCTGAGCGCCGCCAGCGCCTTGATCGGGCGGATCATCACCTCGAATTCGGCCATTTCGCCGGCCTCGTTGAAGCGGATCAGGTCGATGCCTTTCAGTTGCCATTTGCCGATATGGCCGCTGAATTCCAGCCCGGCGTCGTGCGGTCCCGCCACGAAGCTGCGGTGATAGCGGAAATTCTCGAAGATCTGCGTCACCGTGGTGAGCACCAGCATCACCGCGTCCGGTCCTGGAATCGGCGATTGCACGGCAGGCGAGCGAAATACGATGTCGTCGGCGAGCAGCGGGCGCAGGATGCCGGCATCGGCGGTCGCGACGAAGCGATGCCACGCCGCGATGGTTTGTTGCGGCAACGGCGCCAGCGCATATGTGGTAGCGGTCATCAGGTCCTCCAGCCATCGTCCAGAAGGCACACCACGCCATGACCGACGCGCCAAAGCAACCGCCGGATCGCCGCGACCGCACGCGCGACGATCGGCTGCGCGACGCGCTGCGCCAGAACCTGAAGCGGCGGAAATCGCAGTCCCGCGGCCGGGTCGACCGCGCGGCGATGCCGGCGGAAGCCTCGTCGGGCCCGCCAATTGCCCCGTCGAGCGTGATCGCGACCGGGCAACGAGACACGACAGCCAACGGCGATGGAGACCGATCGGGAGGTTGATGCCGCCGGCGATCAAGGATAGCCGAACGATGGAAAATCAGCAGGGAGAAACGCAATGGCCGAGTTGGTGGTGATCTACAAGACGCCGAAGGACGTCGCGGCATTCGACAGATATTATACCGAGACCCATATTCCGATCGCGAAAAAGCTTCCCGGGCTGAAGAAATATCAGATCAGCAAGGGCCCCGTCGCATCGCCCGCGGGTCCGTGCGGCGTGCATCTGATCGCGACGCTCACATTCGACGATACGGCCGCGATCCAGGCCGCCTTTGCAAGCCCGGAAGGACGGGCGGCGGCAAGCGACGTGCCGAAATTCGCGTCCGGCGGCGTCGACATGATGATGTTCGACACGACGCAGGTATGAAGCCGGACGGGTAGCCGCCTTCGCTCGGGCTGCGATGTCGTCCTGCATCGCGGTTTTGCCTGAACGCAACGCAGTCGAATCGCCGGTCGAAGCCGAAATCGTCCACAAAACCCATCAAAATGCCTCAAATCTGCGGGCTTTTGCCATCCGCGCCGTCCTCGGCGTATAACGCGTCGTCAGCATCACGGGAATCGGCATGGATCGCATTCGCATCGTCGGCGGCGCTAAGCTCAGCGGCACCATCCCGATATCGGGCGCGAAGAACGCGGCGCTGCCGTTGATGATCGCCGGGCTGCTGAGCGAGGAGACGCTGATCCTCGACAACGTGCCGCGCCTCGCCGACGTCGCGCAGTTGCAGCGGATCCTCGGCAACCACGGCGTCGACATCATGTCGGCCGGCAAGCGTCCCGGCGACCACGAGTATCAGGGCCAGACCCTGCACATTTCGGCGAAGGACATCATCGACACCAAGGCGCCCTACGAGCTGGTGTCGAAGATGCGCGCCAGCTTCTGGGTGATCGCGCCGCTATTGGCGCGGATGCATGAAGCCAAGGTGTCGCTGCCCGGCGGCTGCGCGATCGGCACCAGGCCCGTCGACCTCCTGATCATGGCGCTGGAAAGGCTCGGCGCCGACCTTGCCATCGACGGCGGCTATGTGATCGCCAAGGCGCCCGGCGGGCTGAAGGGCGCCGCGATCGATTTCCCGAAAGTGACCGTCAGCGGCACCCATGTCGCGCTGATGGCCGCGACGCTGGCGCGCGGCACCACCGTCATCGGCAACGCCGCCTGCGAACCCGAGATCGTCGACGTCGCCGACTGCCTCAACAAGATGGGCGCGCGCATCACCGGCGCCGGCACACCGCACATCACTATCGAAGGCGTCGCCAGACTCTCCGGCGCCCGGCACACCGTGCTGCCGGATCGTATCGAGACCGGCACCTATGCGATGGCGGTGGCGATGACCGGCGGCGACGTGCAATTGTCCGGCGCGCGGCCGGAATTGCTGCAATCGGCGCTCGACGTGCTGACGCAGGCCGGCGCCGTGGTCACGGCCAACAATGACGGCATCCGCATCGCGCGCAACGGTGCCGGCATCAGCCCGGTCACCGTGTCGACCGCGCCGTTCCCGGGCTTTCCGACCGACCTGCAGGCGCAACTGATGGCGCTGATGGCCTGCGCCAAGGGATCCTCGCACATCACCGAAACGATTTTCGAAAACCGCTTCATGCATGTGCAGGAACTGGCGCGGTTCGGCGCGCGGATTCACCTCGACGGCGAGACCGCGACCATCGACGGCGTCGCCAGGCTGCGCGGCGCGCCGGTGATGGCGACCGATCTGCGCGCGTCGGTGTCGCTGGTGATCGCGGGGCTCGCGGCCGAAGGCGAGACCATGGTCAATCGCATCTATCATCTCGATCGCGGCTTCGAGCGGCTCGAGGAGAAACTTTCCGCCTGTGGCGCCACCATCGAGCGCATCAGCGGATGAAACGAGGTTGCCGTTGAACGCTCCGCTCAAGCTGATTGCGCTCGACGCCGACGATCTCGCGGTGATTTCCGCCCACGTCCAGGATTCGCTGATCGAGACCGGCGACGTCGTCTGGCGGCAGGGCGAAAAGCGGCTGGTGCTGGGCCTTCGCCGGCCCGATCGGGAGCGCGCGCCGGACGGCGCCGCCGTGCCGCGGCGGCTGATCTCGGCGTTGCGCTTCGATCGCGTGCTCGCCTGCAAGTCACGCAATATCGATGCGGCCGACCCCGCGTCGGCGCTCGAACTCCTCGGCATCGAATTCCACCCCGGCGAATCGCCCGGCGGCAGCGCGGTGCTGATGTTCGCTGGCAACGGCGTGCTGCGGCTCGATGTCGAGTGCCTGGAATGCGAACTGACCGATCTCGGCCCCGACGATCTCGGCGCCGATGAAAACGGCGAGGCGCCGGATTCCGGGCTCGGCGTGTAACGCTCATCGTCCTTTCGCAGCGCGGTGCGACGGCCGCTGCCGGAAGGGTTGACGGCGCTGGGACGCCGCGCCATTGAGCAGTCAAGACTTGACGACGAAGCAAGACTTGACGACCAAGCCTGCCGGAACCCAGCAATGCCGATCCGCATCGACAGCCGCGGCGCCGATTTCGAAGCGCGTTTCGATGCGTTTCTGGCGGTCAAGCGCGAGGTCTCCGCCGACATCGACGCCGCGGCCCGCGTCATCGTCGACGATGTCGCGGTGCGCGGCGACATCGCGTTGCTTGAGGCCACCGCGACATTCGACCGCCTCGAGCTCGACGTCTCCGGCCTGCGCGTCGACACGGCCGAGATCGACGCCGCGGTCGGAGCCTGTGACGCCGCCACCATCGACGCGTTGAAACTCGCGCGCGACCGCATCGAGTTCTTCCACCGCCGGCAATTGCCGAAAGACGACCGTTTCACCGACGCGCTCGGCGTCGAGCTCGGCTGGCGCTGGAGCGCGATCGACGCCGTCGGACTTTATGTGCCGGGCGGCACCGCGGCCTACCCGTCGTCGGTGCTGATGAACGCGATCCCGGCCCGGGTCGCCGGCGTCGCACGCGTGGCGATGGTGGTGCCGGCACCGGACGGCAGGCTCAATCCGCTGGTGCTGGCGGCCGCCCGGCTCGGCGGCGTCACCGAGATCTACCGCGTCGGCGGCGCGCAGGCGATTGCGGCGCTCGCCTACGGCACCGCGACGATCGCGCCTGTCGCCAAGATCGTCGGCCCCGGCAATGCCTATGTCGCCGCCGCCAAGCGCCTGGTGTTCGGCAAGGTCGGCATCGACATGATCGCCGGTCC
>CAXUBE010000005.1:0-27154 GCA_964249215.1 uncultured Rhodopseudomonas sp.
GTCATAGGCCTGATGTTGCGACAATGCGTTCATGGCGCGACCATCGGCGCTGCCGCGGGCTTTTTCAAGTCGGTCGCATTCGCTGTCCGGTCGTCCGATCCACGCGGCCGAACGCCGCAACGCCGCGATATCCGGCCTTTGCATTTCCTGATAATCACTACGGTTGATGACCCCGCCCGACCGCTCCGATCTGCCAGCCCCAGGCGCGGCGCGCGCTGCCGCCTTCGGCGTTCATCTCCTTACCGCCAGCGGCGCCGGACTGGCGCTGGTCGCGCTCACCGAGGCGGTGCACGAGCACTGGGCCGCGATGTTCGGCTGGCTCGGCGCGGCGCTCGTGGTCGATGCGATCGACGGGCCGCTGGCGCGGAGGCTCGATGTCGCGCGGCTCACGCCGGAATGGTCCGGCGACATGCTCGACCTCGTGGTGGATTTCGTCACTTATGTTTTCGTGCCGGCCTATGCGATCGTCGCCGGCGGCGTGCTGGCGCCGTCTCTGGCGCCGTGGCTCGGCGCCGGCATCGCCGTCAGCGCCGCGTTGTATTTCGCGGACCGCCGCATGAAGACCGCCGACAATCATTTCCGCGGCTTTCCCGCGCTGTGGAATACTGCCGCGTTCTATCTGTTTCTCGTGCGGCCGCCGGCATTCACGGCAAGCCTCGGCGTGGCCGCGCTGATCGCGCTCACCTTCGTGCCGTTCAACGTCATCCATCCGGTTCGCGTCGCGCGGCTGCGCCCGCTCAACATCGCGCTGATGCTGATCTGGGGAGCGTTGGCGATCGTGGCGGTCGCGCAGGATTTCCGCGTAACGCCCGCGATCACCGTTGGCCTTTGCCTGATCGGATTGTACGTCATGCTCGCAGACACGCTGTTTCGCTTGCTGAGGCCGGTTCGCGCATGATCGATCTCTTGACCAGTCCGGAAGCCTGGGCCGCGCTGCTGACGCTGACCGCGCTCGAGATCGTGCTCGGCATCGACAACGTCATCTTCCTGTCGGTGATCGTGTCGCGCATCCCTTTGCAGCAGGCGAACCGCGCGCGCCGGATCGGTCTGTTGCTGGCGCTGCTCTTCCGCATCGTGCTGCTGAGCCTGCTGGTCTGGCTGATCGGGCTCACGGAAACCGTTTTCGGCGTCTGGGGATATGCGTTCTCGTGGCGCGACATCATCCTGATCGCAGGCGGCGTTTTCCTGATCGGCAAGGCCACCCACGAAATCCACACCGAGGTCGAGGCCAATGAGTCGGCCACGGCGAACGCCGATCCGCGCGGCGCGTTCTTCTGGGTGATCGTGCAGATCATCGTCATCGACGTGGTGTTCTCGCTGGACTCGATCATCACCGCCATCGGCATGGCGCAGGAGATCGAGATCATGATCGGGGCCGTGATCATCGCCTGCGCCATCATGTATCTGTCGTCCGGCCCGGTGGCGCGGTTCGTCGCCGAGCATCCCACCACCAAAATGCTGGCGCTGGCGTTTCTGGTGCTGATCGGCGTCGCGCTGGTGGCGGACGGCTTCAAGTTTCACATCCCGCGCGGCTACATCTATTTCGCGATCGTGTTCTCGGCGGCGGTCGAACTGTTCAACGTGCTCGCCAAGCGCAACCGCAAAAAGGCGGTGTAGCGCGCACGGGCGGTGCATCGCCGCCATCGGTTGACAACGCCGCTCCATTGGCTATCGCTCGTTAAAGCGTATGGGAAGGAGACGGCGATGACGAAGGCAGTGCGGGTTCACAAGGTCGGCGGCCCGGAGGCGCTGGTCTATGAGGCGATCGAGCTTCCCGAGCCGGCGGCAGGCGAGGTGCGGATTCGCCAGCACGCGGTCGGCCTCAATTTCATCGACGTGTATTTCCGCACCGGGCTCTACAAGGCGCCTTCGATGCCGTTCGTCGCCGGAAACGAGGCCGCCGGCGACGTGCTCACGGTCGGGCCGGGCGTCACCAATTTCCATCCCGGCGACCGCGTCGCTTACTACTACAATCTCGGCGCCTATGCGACCGAGCGCAACATCCCCGCCGACAAGCTGGTCAAGTTGCCCGATCACATCACCTACGAGCAGGGCGCTGTGCTGATGCTGAAGGGGCTGACGGTCTGGTATCTGCTGCACAAGACCTTCAAGGTCGGGCAGGGGCATCGCGTGCTGATCCATGCCGCGGCCGGCGGCATCGGCGTATTGGCGTGCCAATGGGCCAAGGCGCTCGGCGCGCATGTCATCGGCACGGTCGGCTCCGAGGCCAAGGCCGACATCGCGCTCGCCAATGGCTGCGACCACGTCATTCTGTACAACAGCGAAGACTTCGTCGCGCGGGTGAAGCAGATCAGCCGCAACGAACTATGCGACGTGGTCTATGACGGCGTCGGCAAGACCACGTTTCCGGGGTCGCTGGCCTGCCTCAAGCCGCGGGGGCTGTTCGTGAGCTTCGGCAATGCGTCGGGCCCGGTGCCGCCGTTCGCGCTGGCCGAACTCAACAATCACGGTTCGCTGTTCGCGACTCGCCCGAAGCTGAACGACTATGTCGGCACCCGCGCCGAATTGATCGAAGGCGCGGACACGCTGTTCTCCGCCGTGATCGAAGGCAAGCTGCACGTGCCGATCAATCATGCCTATGCGCTGAAGGATGCGGCCAAGGCGCATGCCGACCTCGAGGCTCGCGCCACCACCGGCGCCTCGATCCTGAAACCGTAACCGCGTCAGAATCCCGCGGCGGTGCCGTGCAGATCATAGGCGTCGGCGCGTTCGATCCTGACGATGACGATCTCGCCGACCTTCAGCGGACGGCGGCTCGTGACATACACCGCGCCGTCGATCTGCGGCGCGTCGGCCTTCGAGCGCCCCTTCGCCACCGTCGGGCCGACCTCGTCGATCATGACCTGCTGCCGCGAGCCGACCTTGCGCTTCAGCCGCCGCGCCGAAATGGTTTGCTGCCGCGCCATCAGCGCATTCCAACGCTGCTGCTTGACCGGCTCCGGCACCGCGTCGCCGAGCGCATTCGAGGCGGCACCCGCGACCGGCTCGTATTTGAACGCGCCGACGCGGTCGATTTCGGCCTCTTCCAGCCAATCGAGCAGATATGCGAATTCGGACTCGGTCTCGCCGGGAAAGCCGACGATGAATGTCGAGCGCAGCGTCAGCTCCGGGCATTGCGCGCGCCAGGCCTTGATCCGCGCCAGCGTCTTGTCCTGCGCGGCGGGGCGGCGCATGCGCTTCAGCACGTCCGGGCTGGCGTGCTGGAACGGGATGTCGAGATAGGGCAGCACCTTGCCGTCGTTCATCAGCCCGATGACCTCGTCGACGTGCGGGTACGGGTAGACATATTGCAGGCGGACCCAGGCGCCGAGTTCGCCGAGCTCTTTCGCAAGATCGTAGAAGCGGGCGCGAACCTGACGGCCCCGCCACGGCGATTCCGCGTATTTGATATCGACGCCATAGGCCGAGGTATCCTGCGAGATCACCAGCAGTTCCTTGACGCCGGCGCGGACCAGTCTTTCCGCCTCGCGCAGCACGTCGCCGGCCGGCCGCGACACCAGATCGCCGCGCAGCTTCGGAATGATGCAGAAGCTGCAGCGGTTGTTGCAGCCTTCGGAAATCTTCAGATAAGCGTAGTGCCGCGGCGTCAGCTTGACGCCCTGCGGCGGCACGAGATCGAGATGAGGATCGTGCAGCGGCGGCATCGCGCGATGCACCGCGTCGAGCACGCTCTCATATTGCTGCGGGCCTGATATCGACAGCACATCGGGGTAGGCGGCCGCGATCTGCTCGGGCTCCGCGCCCATGCAGCCGGTGACGATCACCTTGCCGTTGACGGCCATCGCCTCGCCGATCGCGCCCAGCGATTCCCGCTTGGCGCTGTCGAGAAACCCGCAGGTGTTGACGATCACGAGGTCTGCGCCGTCGTGCTTGCGCGCGAGTTCGTAGCCCTCGGCGCGCAGCCGGGTGATGATGCGCTCGGAATCCACCAGCGCCTTGGGGCATCCCAGCGAGACAAAGCTGATTTTCGGCGCGGAAGGCTGCTGCATCGGTGGATGACCGCCTGATTGATGCGCCGGGCTAGCCCCATTCGCCCGGCAATACAAGGATCACGGCCACGGATCGCTTGTCGGAATACCGTTACGCCCGGGCGAACGGCGCGACTTTGATCCCGTGATCCTGCAATCCGTGCCGCACCCGGCGTCCGATCTCGACGGCGCCCGGCGTGTCGCCGTGGATGCACACGGTATCAATCTTCATCTTGATCACTTTGCCGGACACCGCTGTGACCGCGCCGTCCTGCACCATCTTCACCACGCGCTCGGTGATCGCGCCCGGCTCGTGGAGCACCGCGCCCTGCTTGCGGCGCGACACCAGCGACCCGTCATCCTCATAGGCGCGATCGGCGAACACCTCGTGCACCAGCGGCAGCCCCGCGGCCTCGCCGGCGCCGACCAGACGTGAATTCGCCAGCACCACGAAAATCAGATCGCGGTCGACCGCGCGGATCGCGGCGGCGATCGCGCGCGCGGTCATGTCGTCGTCGCAGGCGACGTTGGAGAGCGCGCCGTGCGCCTTGACGTGGGTTACCTTGTGCCCCGCGAGCGTGGCGATCGCCTGCAGCGCGCCGATCTGATAGGCGACGAGATTTTCGATCTCCGCCGCTGAAAGCCCCGGCACCGGCCGACGGCCAAATCCGTGCAGGTCGCGATACCCCGGATGCGCGCCGATGCTGACGCCGCGCGCCTTCGCCAGTTCGACGGTCTTGCGCATGGTTTCGGAATCGCCGGCGTGAAAGCCGCAGGCGACATTGACGCTGGTCGCAAGATCGATCATCGCCGAATCGTTGCCCATCTCCCAGGCGCCGAATCCCTCGCCGAGATCGCAATTCAGATCGATGCTCATCGCCGCACTCCGCTTACGCTAAGGCTGTTCGTGGGTATCGGCGTCGAACGCGCTGATCGCCGTCCCCGCGACGTTGGCGCTGTGTAGCGCCTCGATGTCGAGACCGACGTCGCGCACTTCCTGCAGGCGGCCGGGCAGCGATCGCAGCAGTCTGGTCATCGCGATATATTCGGCCTGCGCCGCCGCCATCGCAACCGCCTCGAAGCGGAAGCCGCGGCCGGCCTGGGTCTGCGCCAGCCGGCCCAGATCGGCAGAGATCACGGTCGCGATCTTCGGGTAACCGCCGCTGGTGCCGCGGTCGCGCATCAGCACGATCGGCTGGCCATTGCCCGGCACCTGGATGCTGCCATCGACGGTGCCGTCCGAAACGATGTTGTGGCCGTGGAGATGTTTGACCGCCGGCCCTTCGAGCCGGTAACCCATGCGGTCGCTGGTCGCCGAAATCCGCCACGCGCCGTCGAGAAAGGCGCGCAGCGCGTCGCCGAATTCATCGTCCTGCGGACCGGGCACGACGCGGATCGGCGCGGTGGACGCCGCGGGCAGCGCGATGCGCCAGTCCGGCCCCTCGATCATCGCCACGGCGTCGATCTCGTCGCCGGGCTGCAACGGACGCGGGCAGGGGCTGCCGAGCCCGGCTCGGGCATTGACGGAAAGACTGCCGAACATCGGCTCGCCCTGGATGCCGCCGGCGACCGCGAGATAGCTGAACACCGCGCGGCGCGCGACGCCGAGCGTCAGGCTCTGGCCGTCGGCCAGCACGAACGACTGATTGAACGCGACCGGACGGCCGTCGATTTCGCCGGGACGTTCGGCGCCGGTAAGCGCGATCCGAATTGCGCCGCCGCGCGCGGCGAGACTTGCGCCAAGCGGCCCGAGCTCGATCGCCGCAGCGAACAGATCATTGCCGACGAGCGTGTTGGCCGCGGCGAGCCCGAGCTTGTCCATCGCCCCGCTCGGAGTAAGGCCATAGCGCTGCCAGCCATGACGCCCGGCGTCCTGCACCGACGTCGCCGGCCCTACCGCGGTGATGACGAGCTTGCTCATGAAACCAGCAATTCGGCGACGATGCCGCCCTGGGCGGCCGCGCGATCCATCTCGACGAAGTGCGCGGCGTCGATCGCCGTGAAGGTCACGGCGTCGCCGGGCTCGAGGAGGAAAATCGGATCGCGGTTCAGTTGATAGGTCCGCACCGGCGTGCGGCCGAGCAGATGCCAGCCACTGGGCCCGGCCAGGCACTGCACCCCGGTCTGCGCGCCGCCGATCGAGATGGTGCCGGCGGGCGTGAGCAGCCGCGGGTTTTGCCGCCGCGGGACCTGTAAAACCGCTTGAAGTCCGCTGAGATATGACCAGCCGGGCGTAAACCCGATCATGGCCACCCGGTAGTCGCCGGCAATATGCTGCGCGACTACCTCGTCGGGCGTCACGGAAAGCGCTTTGGCGACGTCCTCGAGATCAATGCCGTGCTCGCCGCCGTAGCTGACAGGGATTTTCCAGCGCCGCGTCGGCGTGGCGGCCTCGTCGAACGGCGTCTGCGCCGCAGCGAGCAATCGTGCGCCGAGTTCGTCAAAATCGATCCGCTCCGGATCATAATGTACCAGCAGCGAACGATAGGTCGGTACGGTCTCGACGATGCCCTCGATTGCGGCACGGGCCAAAGCGCGATCGAGCCCGAGCACCCGGCTGTTGGCTTCGGCGCTGATCACGCGGCTGAACTCAACCGTGATGGCGGCATCGCCGCTCGGCAGAATCCGCGGCGGGGCAAGGGACTCGGACATGGTTCAAAACTCGCGGCGTCGCTCATGCTATAGCGCGTTTTGTCGCGGAGCGAAATTTAACTTAAGTCCGCGATGATAGCGATAAAGCCGAACGATCACGCGCGATAAACCGCGGCGATCGCGGGCGTGGCGTGCGCGCACCGCCTCTTGACGGCGCCGATGGCGCCCGCAAGATGCGCGCCGGATCGTCCCGGAGTTTCCATGACGCTGACCCCCGAAGCCATCGCCATCCTCGCGCGGGTCTCGACCGCGACCGTCACGACGGTGCTGCTGAAGAAGGGACTGCGCAATGTCTGGCTGCGCGGGTCGCGGCCGCTGCGGGCGGGTCAGCCGCGGCTGGTCGGCGCCGCCTTCACCCTGCGCTTCGTGCCGGCGCGTGAAGACCTCGCGACGCCGGAATCCTGGGCGTCGCCGATCTCGACCCGCGCTGCGATCGAGGCGATGCCGCAAGGCTGCATCGCCGTGGTCGACGCGATGGGCGTGAAGCACGCCGGCATCTTCGGCGACATTCTTTGCGCGCGGATGGTCAAGCGCGGAGTGACGGCGCTGGTGACCGACGGCGTGGTGCGCGACCTGGAGGGCGTGCTCGGCACCGGGCTGCCGGTGTGGTGCGACGGCGCCGCGGCGCCGCCATCGGTGGCGGGGCTTACCTTTGTCGGCTGGGGCGAACCGATCGGCTGCGGCGGCGTCGCGGTATTTCCGGACGACATCGTCGTCGCCGATCAGGATGGCGCGGTGCTGATCCCGCAGGCCCATCTCGACCTCATCCTGACCGACGGTCCGGCGCAGGAGCGGATGGAGGGCTGGATCGTCGACGAAGTCAACGCCGGCGCCGTGCTGCCCGGCCTCTATCCGATGAACGCTGAAACCAGAGCCCGCTACGCGGCCTTCAAATCCAAATAGCAACCTCACGCCCCGCGCCGTCGCGCGTCGGCAAATCCGCACGACCCAACAGCCAAGATCAAGGAACCAGGATGGACATTTTTGCTGCCGGCTCGCGAGCCACCATACGCTCGCCCAAGGAGTATTTCACCGGCACGGTCTGGCAGGACCCGATCGTGCAGACCAAAGCGCCCGCGCGGGTCGCGGCAACCAGGGTCACGTTCGAACCCGGAGCGCGCACCGCATGGCACGCCCATCCGCTCGGCCAGACGCTGTTCGTGGTGGCAGGGATCGGCCGGGTCCAGAGCGCAGGCGGCCCGGTGCGGGAAATCCGCCCCGGCGACACCGTCTGGATATCGCCGGGCGAAAAGCACTGGCACGGCGCCTCGCCGAGCAACAGCATGTCCCACATCGCCATGCACGAAGCGCTGGACGGCAGCTTCACGACCTGGATGGAGTACGTCTCCGACGAGGATTACGGCGTGAGCCCGGCGGCTTAGCGGACGAGCCTCGATTCAAATCTGATCGAGGCGCCGTAGTCCACGGTGTCAGATACGCCGCGCGGTCCAGGTCCCCGAGCACATGTCGCCCTTCCAGGTGCCAGAGCCCGAGGCTTCGGACAATCGGCCCGAACCGACTGCGTGCTTCAACCCGCTCTTCAGGCTGACGCTGATGCTGCCGGCCGGCGCGACGTGGCCCGACGCGGTGACCATGCCGCCGCCTGAAATTTGGCCGTTGGAGATCGCCAGCGAAACATCGGCGCCGTCGCCGCAGGCGGCGTGGCTGGAGGCGATATGCACGCTCCAGGAGCCGTCGAAGCCGGCGGCCGCCGCAGGCGTTGCGATCGAAGTCCCGACGGCGATCAGAGCGACGGCGGCGGTGAGAGATTTGCGGAAGTGTCCCATGTCAGTCCCCTTTGTTTGCGACCGGGACATCTTCGTTGATCGTTAACGAAACGACTGTGATCGGGGTCACAGGAAGCGTTTTCGTTTGAACCTCTGGCGGATACAAACGATCGGCGTCACGTCACGCAACGCAAAAGGCCCTGCCGTTTGGGCAGGGCCTGATTCTTGAAGCCGGAAAGCGCGGCACGATAAAGTCTTAGTTGACGCGGCTCCAGGTCTGGCCGCCGCAGAACATTCCGCCGAAGGCGCAGCCCTGCACCCGAAGCTTGTCCGGCCCCTTCAGCGCGATCGTCGAATCGTAGTTGCTGCCGCTTTTCGGGTCGTGGATCCGGCCGGTCCATTTGTCGCCCGCCGCCTTCATGTTGATCAGGACCTTTTCGCCGTTCTGGTTCGACTTCGCGTCGATCGAATAGCCGCACAAATTGTTGCCGCAATTTTCGATCCGGACCTTGCCTTCCTTCTCCTCGGTCAGCCAGACGCCGAGCGGCGAATTGGCCGCCGGGGCGGGGGTCGAGACTGCCTGGTTCTGCGGCGCCGAAGCGACCGCCGGCGCGGCAAGCCCGCCGGATGAGGTCGACGACGCCATCGGGGCGCTGGCCTGATCGTTGGCCGGCATGTTCGAAGCCGACGAGGTCTGCACCTGCGCGCCATTGGCGGGATCTAGCGACGGATTATTGGAGGGCGCGATAGCCGCGGCCGTGCTTGAGGACGGCGTGCCGGTGGCGGTGGTGGTCGTGACCGGCGGCGTCGACGGAGTGGACGTTGTCACGGTCGATGACGCCGGTGGGGTGGACGTCGTGGCCTGCGAGCCGTCGTCGTCATCGGTGCTCTTGCGCTTGCCGTGACGTGGGCCGGAATTATAGACGCCGGGGATCGAGATCGACACGCATGACGGCGAGTCGCATCCCTTCGGGGCGTCGATATGAACGGTGCGGCCGCCGACGTCGAAAGAGAATGAATCGCCGGCATGCGCGGCTGAGGTGGCGAGCCATAACGTGGCCAGAACGATGAGTTTCTTCATAGCACCCTCCTTGTGAAGCTGTCCCAATCCTGCCCAAACCTACACAAAGGCATCAAATTGCTGAGTGACATGCGTCACTCATAAAATTGCTATGGCCCGACGAAGCGTCCGGGAAATTCTGCGGCAAAGTCGCAGAATACACAACAATTCGGCGATTTACAGTCGAAGCCGGCGGTCCGGCAGCCTCACGCGGAAGCGTGCCTGCAACCGGTCGCGCGACACGCCGGCACGCTCTTTCGCAGCGGCCCCAGACCCGGTATGAAAGTCGCGTTGCGAAGCCAACTTTCCGGACAACGGCAGGAATCGCGGCGTCAGGAGAAGCGATGGCAGCCAAGACGAATTTTCGCGGGTCGTATACCGCCCTTGTCACGCCATTCAAGGATTCCGCGCTGGACGAGGCTGCTTTTCGTGGGTTGGTCGGCTGGCAGATCGCCGAGGGTACGAACGGCCTGGTTCCGGTTGGCACGACGGGCGAAAGTCCGACGTTAAACCATGATGAGCACAGGCGGATCGTCGAATGGTGCGTCGACGAGGCGAGGGGACGCGTGCCGGTGATCGCGGGCGCCTGTTCGAATAGCACGAGTGAAGCGGTCGAGCTTGCGCAGTACGCCGAGAAGGCCGGCGCCGATGCCGTTCTGGTGGTGACGCCGTATTATAACAAGCCGACCCAGGAGGGCATGTACCGACACTTCAAGGCGGTGAACGATGCCATCGGCATTCCGATCCTGATCTACAACATTCCGCCGCGCTCGGTCGTCGACATGTCGGTGGCGACGATGGCGCGGCTGTACGAACTCGACAATATTGCCGGCGTCAAAGATGCCACGGCGAACCTCGGCCGGGTCTCGCAGCAGCGCCACGCGATGGGGCCGGACTTTCTGCAGATGTCCGGCGAAGACATGACGGCGCTTGCCTATATGGCGGCGGGCGGCCACGGCTGCATTTCGGTGGTTGCCAACGTCGCGCCGAAGCCCTGCGCCGATCTGATGGCGGCGGTGTTCAAGGGCGACTACGCCGCGGCACTCACGATCCAGGACCGGCTGACGCCTTTGCACGACGCCATTTTCCTCGAGCCCGGTCTCGCCGGCGCCAAGCACGGCCTCAGCCTGCTGGGCCGTCTGCAGGAAGAGGTGCGGCTGCCGCTGATGAATGTGACGACGGCGACCGGCGCGGCGATCCGCAACGCGATGGTGCATGCCGGCCTGATCAACTAGCCGAACAAGCTCGCGCGCAGTCCGGCCGCGATCCCGATCGGATATCGGGCGCAAATTCGAACAAAGGGGATAACGAGGATTGAGCATGCTCAAGGAATTTCGTGAATTCGCGATGAAGGGCAACGTCGTCGACCTCGCGGTCGGCGTCATCATCGGCGCGGCGTTCGGCGCGATCGTTACCTCGATGGTCGCGGACATCATCATGCCGATCATCGGCGCGATTTCCGGCGGTCTTGATTTCTCGAATTACTTCACGCCGCTGTCGCAATCGGTGACCGCATCGAACCTCGCCGACGCCAAAAAGCAGGGCGCGGTGTTGGCCTGGGGCAATTTCCTGACGCTGACGCTGAATTTCATCATCGTCGCCTTTGTCCTCTTCATGGTGATCCGGCTGATGAACCGCCTGAAGCGGAACGACGCCGCTGCGCCGCCGGCACCGCCGAAGCCCAGCCGCGAGGAAGAGCTTCTGAGCGAAATCCGCGATCTGTTGAAAAAAGCCTGACGCTTGGGACTTCCTTCCGGCGGCGGCGTCACCGACTATCATAACGCGCGGGACAATTCGCCATGGCCGAGAAGACCGAACGGCCGATCAAGATCGTCGCCGAAAACCGCAAAGCGCGGTTCAATTTCGCGGTCGAGGACACGGTCGAGGCCGGCATCGCGCTGACCGGCACCGAGGTGAAGTCGATCCGCAACGGCAAAACCACGATCGCCGAGTCATATGCCGATTCCAAGGACGGCGAGATCTGGCTGATCAACGCCAATATCCCTGAATACCTGCAGGCCAACCGCTTCAACCACGAGCCGAAACGCCCGCGCAAGCTGCTGCTGCACAGAAAGCAGATCAACAGGCTGATGGGTGCGATCGAGCGCGAGGGCATGACGCTGGTGCCGCTGAAGCTTTATTTCAACGAGCGCGGCCGCGCCAAATTGCTGCTGGCGCTGGCCAAGGGCAAGAAACTTCACGACAAGCGTGATACCGAAAAAAAGCGCGACTGGAGCCGCGAGAAGGGCCGTATCATGCGCGCGCGAGGCTGACGGCAGGCCGCATTGCATGGCTTCGAACGGGGAGGTGGCACGATGAACCAGAAAAACCTGCTCAATGTCGACTGGACCACGATCCCGGCGCCGACCGACGACGGCGGTGCCGCGCACCTGACAGGCATGGCCGTGCCGCCGGTCGCGCTGATCGCGACCGACGACAGCGTCGTGACGCTGTCCGACCTGCCGGGGCGCACCGTGGTGTTCGGCTATCCGCGCACCGGCGAACCCGGCAAGATCGCGCTGGTGGATGATTGGGACATGATTCCCGGCGCGCGCGGCTGCACGCCGCAGACCTGCGCGTTTCGCGATCTGTTCGCCGAACTCAAGTCGGCCGGCGCGCGACACGTGTTCGGGCTGTCGACGCAGGGCAATGTCTACCAGACCGAGATGGCATCGCGGCTGCATCTGCCCTTTCCTGTGCTGTCGGACGAGAGACTGACCTTGACCGACGCGCTGGGGCTGCCGACCATGGAGGTCGCGGGGCTGACTATGATAAAGCGCATTGCGCTGGTGATCGACGCCGGCCGCATCACGCATGTGTTCTATCCGGTGTTTCCGCCGGACCGGAATGCCGGCGACGTGCTGGCGTGGCTGCGGGCACATCCGGCTTCATAACGGATATCGCCCGTCATCATACCAGATCAGCTTTCACGCGCGCGAACACTTGCTGAAACATCGCCGCCGTCAGCACGCCGGTATTGGTGTTGTAGCGCGAGCAGTGATAGCTGTCGTAGAGCCGGACTTTGCCCGCCTGATGCACCGCGCCGTGGCCGAATGGCACGGCGACGGCGCGTAATCCGAGCGCCTTCGCCGTCGACTCATGCGCGACCCGGCCGAGCGCCACGATCGCGCGCAGCCGCGGCATCTCCTCCATCGCCCCGATCAGGAACCGCCGACAGATATTGATCTCGGCGGGCAGCGGCTTGTTCTGCGGCGGCACGCAGCGCACCGCGTTGGCGATCCGGCAATCGATCAGCCGCAATCCGTCATCCGGGCTGGCGCGATACACGCCATGCGCAAAGCCGTATTGGATCAGGGTTGCGTACAGCAGCTCGCCGGCGAAATCGCCGGTGAACGGCCGCCCGGTGCGGTTGGCCCCCTGCATGCCGGGCGCCAATCCGACGATCAGCAGCGACGCGTCAAGATCGCCAAAACCTGGAACAGGCGCGTTGAACCAGTCCGGCTCGCGGGCGCGGTTGGCAAGCCGAAAGCTCGCCAGCCGGGGACACAGCGGGCAATCGCGGCCCGGCTCGGAAGACGCGGCTATCGAAGACAACGGGACGACCGGCGACGGGACGACAGACGATGGGACGGTGGCGGCGCCGCCTGCTGTTCGGGGGCGTCAGTCTTCGAAATCGTCGTCACCGCCCCTCGGCGCCATCGCGGCGGAGCGTTGCAGGAATTGCGGCGAGTGCCGCGGCTCACGCGGGGCGGGGCGTTCGGCGGGATCGCGGCCTAGCTTCGACTGCAATTCGACCAGGTCGGTGAACACGTCGGCCTGGCGGCGCAACTCGTCGGCGATCATCGGCGGCTGGCTGGAAATCGTGGACACCACGGTGACGCGGACGCCGCGGCGCTGCACGGCTTCGACCAGCGAGCGGAAGTCGCCATCGCCCGAGAACAGCACCATCTGATCGATATGCTCGGCAAGCTCCATGGCATCGACGGCCAGTTCGATGTCCATGTTGCCCTTCACCTTGCGGCGGCCGCTGGCATCGATGAATTCCTTGGTCGCCTTGGTGACGACGGTGTAGCCGTTGTAATCGAGCCAGTCGATCAGCGGGCGGATCGAGGAGTATTCCTGATCCTCGATGATCGCGGTGTAGTAAAAGGCGCGCACCAGCGTGCCGCGGCCGTGGAATTCCTTCAGCAAACGTTTGTAATCGATATCGAAACCGAGCGTCTTGGCGGTGGCGTAGAGGTTGGCCCCATCGATAAAAAGGGCAATCTTACTGGTCGTGGCTGACATCAAGTTTCTCGCGGGTTTCGTTGATAATGACGAGCGCGGCGGTCGGTGCCGCGCCACATGGGCGGAAAATCAGTCAAGTCGACGGACGATAGCGCGTCGTCTCGACGCGGCCGATCGACATGCCCGAACATTGTATACCATTGGTCTGGGAATGCAGCCGTTTCCTACACAACCGGTATTCGCCACAATCTCCGACCATTTGCCGCACCGGACAGGATTAATTTAACGGAATATCAGAGCAGGCTTCTGACGACAAATGGGAAATGCCGCTTGCGAAAATCTGCCGCGGGCTATACCTAGCCCCCATAACCGACATATTCGGGCCCATTTAACGGAGCGACAGTCGATGGCGCGCGTCACCGTGGAAGATTGCATTGATAAGGTCGACAACCGATTCGACCTGGTCCTTCTGGCCGCGCACCGCGCCCGGATGATTTCGTCCGGCTCGCAACTGACGATTGACAGGGACAATGACAAGAATCCGGTGGTGTCTCTGCGTGAAATCGCCGACGAAACCATTTCGCCTGGCGATCTGCGGGAAGAACTGGTGCATTCGCTGCAGAAGTTCGTCGAAGTCGACGAACCGGAACCGGATACCGTGCCGTTGATCGGCTCCGCGGGCGCCAGCGTCGATGCCGACGATACCGAAGTCGCGGTCGAGCGGATGACCGAGGAAGAACTGCTCAAGGGCCTGGAGGGCTTGGCGCCGCCGGAAGAGCAGCCCGACGAAGACGAGTAGCGTTCGGTTTCATCCCTCGGCAAGGTTAATTTTCTCTGGCTTCCGAACGAGCCGTCGGGGTCGGCCTGCGTGTGGCGCCGGTCCAATGCGGCCTGACCGTTTCGTGCGGCGAACGCTTCAACACCGCGAGATCAGCCGGTGTTGCGCGGCATCTCGGCTTCACAACACCGCAAAACGCTTTAGTGTTGCGGATGTCGGCCCGATACAGCGCCGAATCCTGACAGCCGTTTGATCTTGGGCGCGGTTGGCAAAGCCGCGACGGAGGTGCAATTCCGATGGCGTATTGGCGCCGCGAACCGCGACAGATGGAGGCCGCCGCCGGTGCAGCCACCATTGCCGTGCCGCCGTCCGCGCCAGCGAAACCGCCCCGCGCGTCGCGCGCGCGCATCATGCGGCAATATGACTTGGTCGAGCGGGTCCGCTCGTACAATCCAAACACGGACGAAGACCTGCTGAACCGTGCCTATGTCTACGCCATGATGGCGCATGGCGAGCAGATGCGTGCCTCCGGCGATCCGTATTTTTCGCATCCGCTCGAGGTTGCGGCGATCCTCACCGATCTCAAGCTCGACGACGCGACCATCGTCGCGGCGTTGCTGCACGACACCATCGAGGACACCGAGGCCACCCGCACGGAGATCGACGCCGTGTTCGGGCCCGAGATCGGCGCGCTGGTCGAGGGCCTCACCAAGCTCAAGCGGCTCGAACTGGTGTCGCGCGAGGCCAAGCAGGCCGAGAACCTGCGCAAGCTGCTGCTGGCGATCGCCGACGACGTTCGCGTGTTGCTGATCAAATTTGCCGATCGCCTGCATAACATGAGGACGCTGGAGTTCGTGCCGCCCGGCAAGCGTCAGCGGATCGCCGAGGAGACGCTGGACATCTATGCGCCGCTCGCCGGGCGCATGGGCATGCAGGAGATGCGCGAAGAACTCGAGGACCTGTCGTTCCGCACGCTCGATCCGGGCGCCTTTGGCGTGGTGACGCAGCGACTCGACGCGCTGGCCGATCGCAACCGCAACCTGATCGGCGAGATCGAAAGCCAGCTTTCCGCCAACCTCGCCAAAAACGGATTGGCCGCCGAGGTCAAGGGACGCCGCAAACGGCCGTTTTCGATCTGGACCAAAATGGAGCGCAAGTCGGTGGGCTTCGAGCAGCTCTCCGATATTTTCGGCTTTCGCGTCGTGCTGGCCGATGTCGAATCCTGCTACCGTGCGCTCGGCGTCGTGCACACCACCTGGCCGGTGGTCCCCGGCCGGTTCAAGGATTACGTCTCCACGCCCAAGCAAAATGATTACCGATCGCTGCACACCACGGTGATCGGCCCCGGCCAGCAGCGCGTCGAATTGCAGATCCGCACCGAGGAGATGGACCAGATCGCCGAGCGCGGCATCGCCGCGCACGCCTTCTACAAGGACGGCGTCGGATCGCCGACCGAATTGCTCAAGCGCGAATCCAACGCGTTCGGCTGGCTGCGCCACACCATTCAGATCCTGTCCGACAGCTCCAATCCGGAAGAATTCCTCGAGCATACCAAACTCGAACTATTCCACGACCAGGTGTTCTGCTTCACGCCGAAGGGCAAGCTGATCGCGCTGCCGCGCGCGGCAAATGTGGTCGATTTTGCCTATGCCGTCCACACCGATGTCGGCAACAGCGCGGTCGGCTGCAAGATCAACGGCAAGTTCGCGCCGCTGTCGTCGGAATTGCAGAACGGCGACGAGGTCGAGGTTCTGACATCCGACGCGCAATCGGCGCCGCCCTCGGCCTGGGAAGCGCTTGCCGTCACCGGCAAGGCGCGCGCGGCGATCCGGCGCGCCACCCGCACCGCGGTGCGCGACCAATATGCCGGGCTCGGCCGCAGGATCATCGAGCGGCTGTTTGCGCGCGCCCGCATCGACTACGCCGACGACAAGCTGAAGGGCGCATTGCCGCGGCTGGCGCGGGCCTCGGTCGAGGACGTCATGGCCTCCGTCGGACGCGGCGAGATGAAGGCGTCCGACGTCGCGCGGGCGGTATATCCCGACTACAAGGAAGAACGTGTCGCGCGGTTCGGCGCCAAGAAGAGCCTCGCCGAAAAGCTCAAGCTGAGCGCGCCGGCGGGCGAGCCGGCCCGCGCGCCGTCGGCGATCCCGATCCGCGGCATCAATTCGGACCTGCCGGTGAACTTCGCGCCGAACGGCGGCGCGGTGCCGGGCGACCGCATCGTCGGCATCGTGACGCCGGGGGAGGGCATCACCATCTATCCGATCCAGTCCCCGGCGCTGAAGGACTTCGAGGACATGCCGGAGCGCTGGGTCGATGTGCGCTGGGATGTCGACGAATCATCGCCGCAGCGCTTCCCGGCGCGGCTGTTCGTGCAGAACGTCAACGAGCCCGGCAGCCTTGCCCAGATCGCGACCGTGATCGCCGATCACGACGGCAACATCGATAACATCACCATGCACCGCCGCTCGCCGGATTTCACCGAGCAGACCATCGATCTCGAGGTCTATGACCTGAAGCATCTCAGCGCTATCATCGCGCAGCTGCGCGCAAAGGCGGTCGTCGCCCGGGTCGATCGCGTCAACGGTTAGCGCTGTTCCCTGTTCTCCTCCGCGGGTCCTTCATGCCGACTGCTCCTCCGCTGCGCCTCGGCGTCAACATCGATCACGTCGCGGATATGGCGCGGCTGAAGGCGGAAATCTCCAAGCCGTTGAATTTCGAGATGGCGGCGACACCCGACATGGTGCGGATCGCGCTGGCAACGAAGCCGCACGCGGTGTGCCTGGTGCCGGAGCGGCGCGAAGAACTCACTACCGAAGGCGGGCTCGATGTCGTTGGGCAACGTGAGTCGCTGGCGCCCTCGATCGCGCGTTTCGCCGATGCCGGCATCCGGGTGTCGCTGTTCATCGCCGCGGATCCCGCACAGATCGAGATGGCGGCGAAACTGCGAGCGCCGGTGATCGAGATTCACACCGGCGCCTGGTGCGACGCCGTCACCGACGGCAACGCGGCCAAAGCTGCGGGGGAATGGGCGCGCATCGCCGCCGGAGTCGAACTGGCGCACGCCGCAGGTCTCGAAGTGCACGCCGGCCACGGCCTCGATTATGCGAGCGCGGAAACGATCGCCGCGTTGCCGGAAATCCGCGAACTCAACATCGGATATTCCATGATCGGCGAGGCGCTGTTCGTCGGCCTCGATGCGACCGTGCGCGCGATGCGCGCCGCGATGGACCGCGGGCGGGCGACATGATCATCGGCATCGGGTCCGATCTCGTCGACATCCGACGCATCGCCAAGGTGCTGGCGCGCCATGGCGAGCGTTTCACCGACCGCGTCTTTACGGATGTCGAGCGCGCCCGCGCCGATCGGCGCGACAAGCAGCCGAACCTGGTGTCGGCGACCTATGCCAAGCGGTTCGCGGCAAAGGAGGCCTGTGCCAAGGCGCTCGGCACCGGTATCCGCAAGGGCGTGTGGTGGCGCGACATGGGCGTGGTCAATTTGCCGGGTGGGCGGCCCACCATGAAGCTGACCGGCGGCGCCAAACTCCGGCTCGACGCCCTGACGCCGGACGGCCATGTGGCGCAGATCGATCTGTCGATCACCGACGAATGGCCGTTGGCGCAGGCTTTCGTCATAATTTCGGCGGTGATCGCGGCCAAAGCTTGAGTTTCTGCGCATGCCGACACTCACCACCCCGCGAGAATCACTGATTCGTCATGGTATTAGCGTGTTTGTGCCGGGGCCTTTTATTGCGCGCCCGGCAACAACGGTCTAAAACGCGCACCGAATGCCAGTGAGCCCGGCCGCAGGCCGACCGTCATCGGCGGGTGTCTTGGTTTGCACGTCAACTTCTCACCGCGAAGCCCTCGCGCTTCTCCTGAGAAAACTCTGCCAACGCGCGACAAACGCGAAGGAATCGGGAAAGCGATGAGCGTGACCTCCGGGACCAAGTCCGAAAGCGGCGTCGGCGAGACGATACGCGTCGTCATTCACGCGCTGATCATCGCGCTGGTGATCCGCACCGTGCTGTTTCAGCCTTTCAACATCCCATCGGGCTCGATGAAGGCGACGCTGCTGGTCGGCGACTATCTGTTCGTCTCGAAATATTCCTACGGCTACAGCCATTATTCGATTCCGCTGTCGCCGCCGCTGTTCTCGGGGCGCATCTTCGGCGCCGAACCCGCGCGCGGCGACGTCGTCGTGTTCCGGCTGCCGAAGGACGATTCGACGGATTACATCAAGCGCGTGATCGGGCTGCCGGGCGACCGCATCCAGATGCGCGAGGGCCTGCTCCACATCAACGAGAAGCCGGTGACGCGCGAGCGGCTGTCGGATTTCGTCGGTGAGGATCCGTGCGGCTCGGACGCGACCGCCAGGGTCAAGCGCTGGAAGGAAACGCTGCCCAACGGCGTGACCTACGAATCGCTCGACTGCGTCGACAACGGCTTCTACGACAACACCAACGTCTACACCGTGCCGCCCGGCCATTTCTTCATGATGGGCGACAACCGTGACAACTCGACCGACAGCCGCGTGCTGTCGGCGGTCGGCTACGTGCCGTTCGAGAACGTCATCGGCCGCGCGCAAATGATCTTTTTCTCGATCGCCGAAGGCGAACATGCCTGGCAGATCTGGCGGTGGCCGAGCGCGGTGCGCTGGAATCGTATCTTCTCCATCGTGCGATGAAGCAGGACGCGACCAGTATCGAGACGCCGCCCGCGACCGCCGCCAGCGCCGAGCCAACCGCCGGCAAGACCGCGGTGGCGCGCAACAAACGCAGCCGCGGCAGCAAGGACAGCATCAAGGCCGCGGCGGCAGCACTCGAGGCGCGCATCGGCCACGCTTTTGTCGATTCGGCGCTGCTGGCGACCGCGTTCACCCACGTCTCCGCGCTGAAAGCCGCGCGCAGCCGCGCCGACAGCTACCAGCGGCTGGAATTTCTCGGTGACCACGTGCTGGGCCTCGTGGTGTCGGACATGCTGTACCGCGCCTTCGCCAATGCCGACGAAGGCGAGTTGTCGAAACGGCTCGCCGACCTCGTCCGCAAGGAGACCTGCGCCGATGTCGCGCTCAGCCTCGGCCTTGCCGAGGGCATCAGGCTGGGCACGGTCGGCGCCATCGCCGGCGCCCGGCTGCGCAATTCCGTGCTCGGCGATATCTGCGAGGCGGTGATCGGCGCGATCTTTCTCGACGGCGGCTATCCCGCCGCCGCGGCTTTCGTCGAGCGCAACTGGACCGAACGGATGCGCAAGCCGGCGCGGCCGCTGCGCGATCCCAAGACCGTGCTGCAGGAATGGGCACAGGGCAAGGGCCTGCCGACACCGATCTATCACGAGGTCGAGCGCACCGGGCCGCACCATGATCCGCAGTTTCGCGTCGCGGTGAACTTGCCGGGGCTGGCGCCTGCGGAAGGTAGCGGCGGCAGCAAGCGCGCGGCGGAAAAGGTGGCCGCTTCCGCGATGCTGACGCGAGAAGGCGTCGGCGCGGGCGGCACCGATGGATGACAGGACGAGCGAGCCGGCCGCGGTGGCCAGCCGCTGCGGATTCGTCGCGCTGATCGGCGCGCCCAATGTCGGCAAGTCCACGCTGGTCAACGCGCTGGTCGGCTCCAAGGTCACCATCGTGTCGCGCAAGGTGCAGACCACCCGCGCGCTGATCCGCGGCATCGTGATCGACGACAACGCACAGCTCATTCTGGTGGATACTCCAGGCATCTTCGAGCCGAAGCGCCGGCTGGACCGCGCGATGGTGAAGACCGCCTGGACCGGGGCGCATGACGCCGACGTCGTCTGCGTACTGCTCGACGCGCGGGAAGGGATCGACCGCCAGGCCGATGCGATCTTCGACAATCTCGCCAATGTCGGTCATCCGAAAATTCTGGTTCTGAACAAGATCGACCTGGTGCCGCGCGAAAAACTGCTGGCGCTGACGCAGAAGGCCAATGCGCGACTGACCTTCGTCGAGACTTTCATGGTGGCGGCGATTTCCGGCGACGGCGTCGGCGATCTGCGGCGCGGCCTTGCGCGACTTGTGCCGCCGGGGCCGTTCCATTATCCCGAAGACCAGATGTCGGACGCGCCGATGCGGCATCTTGCGGCGGAAATCACCCGCGAGAAGATCTTCCGCCAGTTGCATCAGGAATTACCCTACCAGTCGACGGTCGAGACCGACGTCTGGACCGAGCGCAAAGACGGCTCGGTGCGGATCGAGCAGACGATTTTCGTCGAGCGCGAGAACCAGCGCAAGATCGTGCTGGGCAGGGCCGGGTCGACCATCAAGTCGATCGGTGCCGACGCGCGCAAGGAGATCGCCGAGATTCTCGGCCAGATCGTGCACCTGTTCCTGTTCGTCAAGGTTCGCGAAAACTGGGGCGACGATCCTTCGCGCTATCAGGAAATGGGTCTCGAGTTTCCGAAAGAATGACTTGCCGGCAATGACGATTCCCAAAAATGTGATGTGGTTCGAGATCCTGCTGTACGTGTCGCTGGTGCTCGACGCGTTGTCGGTCGCGTTTCAGGACCGCACGCCGGACGGCGACACCACCGCGGGCGTGATCGCGGTGGCCAACCTGATCGCGGCCTGCCTGATCCTGCTGCTGGTGCATCTCGTCGGGCTCGCGGCGCGCTCGCGCAAGAAATGGGCGCGCAGCGTGCTGGTGGCCTCGTTGGCTTTTTCGGTGGTGTCGCTGGCGCAGATCATCGGCGAGGCCGGCGTCCAGCCGGGCACCCTGGTCGATATCCTGTCGTGTTTGCTGACCGCGGGCGGCATCTACATGTCGTTTACCGGCGACGCGCGCGGCTGGTTCAACGCCTGAACGCGCCCGGTGCGTCATGCGCGGCGGCGCGGAATCCTGTAGCATCGACGCCATGGAATGGACGGACGAGGGCATCATTCTGGGCGTGCGGCGGCACGGCGAATCCGGCGCGATCGTCGAACTGCTGACCCGCGGCCATGGCCGCCATCTGGGGCTGGTCCGCGGCGGCGCCGGCTCGCGGATGCGCCCGATCCTGCAGCCGGGCAACACCGTCAGCGGCGTTTGGCGCGCGCGGCTCGACGAGCATCTGGGCACCTACGTGCTGGAAGTGGTGCGGATGCGCGCCGCGACCATGCTGGCGTCGTCGCATGCCGTCTACGGCGTGACCCATCTGGCCTCGCTGGCGCGGCTGTTGCCCGAGCGCGATCCGCATGAAGACATCTATGAGATGCTGGAGCGCACGCTGGATGATTTCGACGATGTCGGCGGCGCCGCCACGCACCTGATCCGGTTCGAGCTCGCGATGCTGGCCGAGCTCGGCTTCGGGCTCGACCTCACGGCCTGCGCGGCGAGCGGTTCGACGGTCGATCTGATCTACGTCTCGCCGAAATCGGGCGGCGCGGTGTCGCGCGTCGCCGGCGAGCCGTGGCGCGACAAGCTGCTGCCGCTGCCGCCCTTCCTGCGCGAGGCCGATGACGGCCGCAACGGCTGGTCGGAACAGGATCTGCAGGACGGCTTCGAACTGACCGGCCGCTTCCTGCTGCGCAACGTGCTGGAGCCGCGCGGGCAGACGCATTCCGACGCCCGAGGCGGCTTCATCAACGCCGTGACGAGGCATCTGGCGCTGCTGTCCGCTTCATCCTGAAAGCGCGCGAAGTCGCGCCTTGCCGGATTCGCTCGCAGCGGATAATCCGTCCGCATGGGAAAGACACTGATTCCGCCGGAGCCGGCGGACATCCACGACGTGCAGTTGCGCGAGGCGCTGGAGGAGCGCTACCTCGCTTACGCGCTGTCCACCATCATGCACCGCGCGCTGCCCGACGCGCGCGACGGCCTGAAGCCGGTGCACCGGCGCATCCTCTACGGCATGCGGCTGCTGCGGCTCGATCCCGGCACGCCGTTCAAGAAATCCGCCAAGATCGTCGGCGACGTGATGGGCTCGTTCCATCCGCATGGCGACCAGTCGATCTACGACGCGCTGGTGCGGCTCGCGCAGGATTTCTCCTCGCGCTATCCGCTGGTCGACGGCCAGGGCAATTTCGGCAATATCGACGGCGATAATCCGGCCGCCTATCGTTACACCGAAGCCCGCATGACCGATGTCGCGCGGCTGCTGCTGGAGGGGATCGACGAGGACGGCGTCGCGTTTCGTCCGAACTACGACGGCCAGTCGAAAGAGCCGGTCGTGCTGCCCGGCGGCTTTCCGAATTTGCTCGCCAACGGCGCGCAGGGCATCGCGGTCGGCATGGCGACGTCGATACCGCCGCACAACGCGGCCGAACTGTGCGACGCGGCATTGCACCTGATCGACAAGCCCGACGCTAAATCGAAATCGCTGTTGCGATGGGTCAAGGGGCCGGATTTTCCGACCGGCGGCATCGTCGTCGACTCCAAGGAGAGCATCGCCGAAGCTTATATCACCGGACGCGGCTCGTTCCGCACCCGCGCCAAATGGGCGCAGCACGAGGGCGGCCGCGGAAGTTGGGTGATCGTGATCACCGAAATTCCCTGGCTGGTGCAGAAGTCGCGGCTGATCGAGAAGATAGCCGAATTGCTCAACGACAAGAAGCTGCCGCTGGTCGGCGACGTCCGCGACGAGTCGGCGGAGGACATCCGCGTCGTCATCGAGCCGAAATCGCGCGCGGTCGATCCCGAACTGCTGATGGAATCGCTGTTCCGGTTGACCGAGCTCGAAAGCAAGATTCCGCTGAACCTCAACGTGCTGGTGAAGGGCCGCATCCCTAAGGTGCTCGGCCTTGCGGAGGCCTTGCGCGAATGGCTCGACCACCTGCGCGACGTGCTGCTGCGGCGTTCGAACCATCGCAAGCAGCAGATCGAGCACCGGCTCGAAGTGCTTGGCGGCTACCTGATCGCGTATCTGAACATCGACAAGGTCATCAAGATCATCCGCACCGAGGACGAACCGAAGCCGGCGCTGATCGCGGCGTTCAAGCTCACCGAAATCCAGGCCGAGGCGATCCTCAACATGCGGCTGCGCTCGCTGCGCAAGCTCGAGGAATTCGAGATCCGAACCGAGGACAAGAATCTGCGCGCGGAGCTGAAGGGCATCAATGCGGTGCTGAAATCCGAGGCCGAACAATGGGCCAAGGTCGGCGAGCAGGTCCGCAAGGTGCGCGACATGTTCGGGCCGAAGACGGCGCTCGGCAAGCGGCGCACGCAATTCGCCGACGCGCCCGAACATGATCTCGCGGCGATCGAGGAAGCCTTCGTCGAGCGCGAACCGGTCACCGTGGTGCTCTCCGACAAGGGCTGGGTGCGCACGCTGAAGGGCCACGTCGCCGATCTGTCGGGGCTCGTGTTCAAGCAGGACGACCATCTCGACCGCGCGTTCTTCGCGGAGACCACGTCGAGGCTGCTGCTGCTTTCGACCAACGGTCGGTTCTACGCGCTCGACGTCGCCAAGCTGCCCGGCGGTCGCGGCCACGGCGAGCCGATCCGGCTGTTCATCGACATGGAGCAGGATGCCGCCGTGGTGTCGCTGTTCGTGCACAAAGGCGGACGCAAATTCCTGATCGCCAGCCATGACGGCCAGGGCTTCGTCGTCGGCGAGGACGAATGCATCGGTACCACCCGCAAGGGTAAGCAGGTGCTCAATGTCGAGATGCCGAACGAGGCGAGGGCGCTGTGCACCGTCCAAGGCGACAGCGTCGCGGTGATCGGCGACAACCGCAAGCTGCTGATCTTCCCGCTGGAGCAGGTGCCGGAGATGGCGCGCGGTCGCGGGGTTCGGCTGCAGCGTTACAAGGACGGCGGCCTCTCCGACGTCACCACATTCGACGCCAACGCCGGATTGAACTGGAAGGATTCCGCCGGTCGCGAATTCAGCGCGACGATGAAGGATCTCGCGGAGTGGCGTGGCAACCGCGCCGACGCCGGACGTCTGCCGCCGAAGGGCTTTCCGAAGTCGAATAAATTCGGCCGCGGCATCGGCTAGAACATGATCCGGAAAAGTGGGTACCGGTTTTCCGAAAAAGGTCATGCTCAAACATAAATTCGAGCGGGATGACGATGCGACGAGAAGTCATCCCGCTCGAGCCGATCTGAGACGGGTCAGTTGCGCGGCGTCGCCGGCGTCGTCACGCTCTGCGGCGGCACCAGGTTCATCTTCTTCGGCTTCAGCGTGCCGGCATAGAACGACAGCCCGCCGATCAGCACCGCGCAGATCAGATACATGCCATAGGCTTGCGGCGGCTGGATCGCCCAGCGCACAAATCCCCGGACCGTGCGGTCGGGCGCGATGTTGTTGTCCATGGCTGCGGTTTGCGCGAAAACGCAAGCGAAGGAAAGTCGAAAACGCCAATCTGCTATGCCGCGCGGGCGCGCAGCGTATACAGCAATGCCGCCATGATCGATGCCGCCGTCAGCACGATGCCGAGCGCCAGCATCGCGCATCGCGCCGGGCGAGCACAAAGATGCAGTTGCAAATCACTTGCAAAAAAAATCGGCATCCCGCATGGTCAGGGATGGATGCAAGATCGCCGCCGCCGCGCCCGGATTCGCCGTTGATATCCGCAGGGCACGGAGGTTGGAGGCGCGCCCGCGGCGCGCCGTCGCTGACTGGTATGTTCGGCAGCGTCCGCACGCTGCGCAGCGGGTCGTTCTGGCGCAAGCTCACGGCCTTTCTCGGCCCCGGCTATCTGGTCGCGGTCGGCTACATGGACCCCGGCAACTGGGCGACGTCGCTCGCCGGCGGGTCGAAATTCGGTTACGCGCTGCTGACGGTCGCGCTGCTTTCCAACGTGATGGCGATCGTGCTGCAGTCATTATGCGCACGGCTCGGCGTGGGCACCGGGCGGGATCTGGCGCAGGCCTGCCGCGACGCCTATCCGCGCTGGGCCGCGTGGCCGCTGTGGCTGTCGGCGGAAATCGCGATCACCGCGACCGACCTCGCCGAAGTGATCGGAACGGCGATCGGGCTCAATCTGCTGTTTCATATTCCGCTCGAACTCGGCGTCATCATCACCGCGGCGGACGTGTTTCTGATCCTGGCGCTGCAGGCGTTCGGATTTCGCTGGATCGAGGCCTTCGTCGTCGCCCTGCTCGGCATCATCGCCGCGTGTTTCGCGGTGCAGATCGCGCTGGCGGATCCGGATTGGGGCGCGGTCGTCCGCGGCTTCGCGCCGACGTCGGACATCCTGCGCAACCGCGAAATGCTGTATCTCGCGCTCGGCATCCTGGGCGCAACGGTCATGCCGCACAATCTCTATCTGCATTCCGCACTGGTACAGACCCGCGGCTATGGCGAGGGCGTCGCCGAGCGGCGCGAGGCGATCACGCTGGCGACGCTGGATTCGACGATCGCGCTGTGTCTCGCGCTGAGCATCAACGCCTCGATCCTGATTCTCGCGGCGGCGACCTTTCATCGATCCGGCAATACCGACGTCGCCGAACTGGATCAGGCGCACGCGTTTCTGGCGCCGCTGCTGGGTTCGGCCATCGCGCCGACGCTGTTCGGGATCGCGTTGCTTTGCTGCGGGCTGAACTCGACGATCACCGCCACGCTTGCCGGGCAGGTGGTGATGGAAGGTTTCGTCAATCTGAAGGTCGCGCCCTGGTTGCGGCGGATGATCACGCGCCTGATCGCGATCGTGCCGGCCATTGTCGTGACGATCTCTGCCGGCGAAAGGGCGACCGGGCGGTTGCTGATCCTCAGTCAGGTGGTGCTCAGCCTGCAACTGCCGTTCGCGGTTGTGCCGCTGGTGATGTTCAACGCGAGCCGCACGAAGATGGGTCCGTTCGTGGCGCCGCGCTGGCTCACCTCGCTGGCCGCGCTGACGGCCCTGATCATCATCGCGCTGAACGTCAAGCTGGTCTGGGATTTCGCGCTCGGCTGAGGAACCGTCAGTCCTGCGGCTCGACCGCGCCTTCGCCCGAGGCATCGATCCGCGTCCAGCCGCTCGGCGCCAGGCGCTGCTGCGGCAGATAGCGGCCCTTGTAGTCCATCTTCTTGGAGCCCTCGATCCAGTAACCGAGATAGACGTAAGGCAGGCCAAGCCGGCGCGCCCGCGCGATATGGTCGAGGATCATGAAGGTGCCGAGCGAGCGGGCCTGTTCGGACGGCTCGAAAAACGAATACACCATCGACAGCCCGTCGTTCAGCACGTCCGTCAGCGCGACCGCGACCAGGTCGCCGCCGCGTCCGGTGATGCCGGTATCGATATCGCGCCTGCGGTACTCGATGATCCGGGTCTCGACGTGGCTGTCCTCGACCATCATCGCGTAATCCAGCACCGTCATGTCGGCCATCCCGCCGTGGCGATGGCGATGATCGAGATAGGCGCGGAAAACCGAATACTGCTCGGAGGTCGGCACGGCGCTGCGCAACTCGCCGACGATGTCGGCGTTGCGCGCCATGTTCTTGCGCAGATTGCGCGAGGCGCGAAACTCGTTGGCGATCACGCGCACCGAAATGCAGGCGCGGCACTGGTCGCAGGCCGGCCGGTAGGCGATCGACTGGCTGCGCCGGAAGCCGCCATGAGTGAGCAGATCGTTGAGCTCGCCGGCCTTGTTGCCGACCAGATGCGTGAACACCTTGCGCTCGTGCCGCCCGGGCAGGTAAGGGCAAGGCGAGGGCGCCGTCAGATAGAATTGTGGGGTGTCGCGCGAGTGCTGGGTCACGTCGGTGAGTCGATCTCCACTGCGGCCAGCTTCGCGCCGCGCCCGGCCGCGGTCAATTGGTTTGCCGTCAATAGGACCGCGCCGGGCGCACCCCCCGCACCCCGCAGTTAACGCCCACCGGTACCCCCCCGACAACGTGCCGCC
>CAXUBE010000005.1:27164-35057 GCA_964249215.1 uncultured Rhodopseudomonas sp.
CCCCCCCGGGCCCCCGCCCGGCCCCGCGCCCCGCGGCTCTTTTGGGGGCCGCCGTCTCGCCCCCCGCGCGATCCCCACCTCCGGCACGCCGCTGTTCACGACCACGGTTCCCAGCACGACATCGTGCAGCAGCCGGCGGCGCGCATTGAACAGCCCGACCAAGAGCACAAACGGCGTCAGCATCGACACAGAAAGCCAGAACAGCACCGCATGGACGGCGCCGAGCACGAAATAGCTCGGCCCGCCGGTCCAGGTGCGCATCTGAATTCCCATCATCCGCATGCCGAGCGTCGCCGAATGCGGACCGCCCAGCGAGGCGCCGTAGTAGATCAGCGTCCAGATCACCGAGGCCGGCGAAACCAGCCAGAACAGCGTCCAGCCGAGTCCCAGCGTGACCACGCCGAACACCGCGATGAACAGCACTGCCAGCATCACCGGGATCGACAGCACCACGACGTCGATCAGCAGCGCGAACACCCGTCGCGTCAGCACGCCGGAAAACAGCTCCGGCTGCAGCCAGGGGTCGAACACCTCGCTCGGATGCCGGCTGCCAACGCCGCGCGTGTCAGTGTCAGTCATGACCGAAGCTCCCAATGGGATCGAAACCCGCCGCACCACATGGATACGCCCGCGACGCGTTGCAAGAGACGTTCGCCCCTTGCGACGACGCCCATCCCGCGCACGACTTCAGCCCAGCGCTTTCAGCTTCTCGGCCGCCTTCGGCGCGAAATAGGTCAGCACGCCGTCCGCGCCGGCTCGCTTGAAGCCGAGCAGGCTTTCCATCATCGCGCGCTCGCCGTCGATCCAACCGTGGCCGGCGGCAGCGGCGATCATCGCGTATTCGCCGGACACCTGATAGGCGAAGGTCGGCACCGCGAAGGCATCCTTCACCCGGCGGATGATGTCGAGATAGGGCATCCCCGGCTTGACCATCACCATGTCGGCGCCCTCGGCGAGATCGAGTTCGACCTCGCGCAGCGCCTCGTCGGAATTGGCCGGGTCCATCTGGTAGGTGCGCTTGTCGCCGGTCAGTGTCTTGGCCGAGCCGATCGCGTCGCGGAACGGGCCGTAGAACGCGGAGGCATATTTCGCCGCATAGGCCATGATCTGCACGTCCAGGAAGCCGGCCCGGTCGAGCGCGTCGCGGATCGCCGCGACCCGGCCATCCATCATGTCCGACGGCGCGATGATGTCGCAGCCCGCCTGCGCCTGCACCAGCGCCTGGCGCACCAGCACGGCGACGGTCTCGTCGTTCAGGATCCGGCCGTTGTGAATCAACCCGTCATGGCCGTGGCTGGTGAACGGATCGAGCGCCACGTCGCACAAGATGCCGAGATCGGGGAATTCCTTCTTGATGGCGCGCACGGTCTGGCACACGAGGTTGTCGGCGTTGACCGCTTCGGAGCCGTGATCGTCGCGCAGCGACGGCTCGGTGTAGGGAAACAGCGCGATGCAGGGGATCTCGAGCTTTGCCGCGCGTTCGGCGTCGCGCACCGCCTGGTCGATGCTGAGCCGCTCGACGCCCGGCATCGAGCCGACCGCGTCGCGGCGGTTGCTGCCGTCGATCACGAACAGCGGCCAGATCAGATCGTCGGTGGTGAGAACGTTCTCGCGCACCAGCCGGCGCGCCCATTCCGACTTGCGGTTGCGCCTCGGCCGCACCACGAGGTCGAGCGGCGTCGCGGCCGCGCGGGGCGAAGCGTCGCGCATCTCGATGGGCCGCCCGAACTTGATCGCCATGTCGCCGACACTCCCTGCGGACGTTACAACAATACATCTCATAGCACTTCGGCGCTTTGCCGTCACCGCGATGTTGATCGCGGCGTGATTGCTTTTGCCGCTCCGCCGCGTCAGAACGTCCAGGCAGAACGTCCGCCACCCGAGCGACCGCGAACCGATGTCCGAAACCTCCACCCGCGAACAGGCGCCGCGCGACCATGCGATGTCGGTCGCGGCGATTTCGTCGGAGCGGCCGGAATCCGGTGACAATGAATGGACCCGCCGGCTCGTGCTTTTTCTGCGGGTGATGGCGGTGCTGTCGGTGATCAAGGGCCTGTATCACTGGGCGCAGATCACCGGCTTCATCGGCAGCGAGGACGAGGCTTTCGAGAATCAGCCGATGGCCTGGCAGACCGCCACGGTATACTTCGCGGTGATCGAATTGGTTGCCGCGGTCGGCCTGTGGCTTGCGACGCCATGGGGCGCGGTGGTGTGGCTCACCACGGTGGTGTCGATGGCGGTGATCGAACTGATGTTTCCCGGCATCTATGGCGGCAGCCTCGCCATCATTTCGGTCGAAGCGCTGTTATTGGCCGCCTACCTGGCGCTGGCCTGGATGGCGGCGCGCGAACGCCCGCCATAGCGGGCGGATTTCGCGTCAACGCCGGGTGCTTTGCAGCATGTTGAACAAGCTACGAACGCGATCCTCGCGGTAAGATTCCGGTGACGACGGCGCTCGCCGCCAGGTATTACTCAAATCCATCGAATGCGAACCATGTTGTCCTCAAACGCGACAGCGCGCGTGCACGAAGCGCGAACAACGCCCGCGCAGGCTGAATCGTTTATTGCAAGAAGTGCCCGATCCACGGCCTTAATGTGCCGTTCACTGCATTAAATTCATGATCTCTTTATTGTCTTATTTAAGCGGATGTTCAAGCGACGCCCATAGGTTGACCCCATCAGACGGGACACAAGTTTCGTCGAATAAGTCGCAAAAAACGACAACAGGGGTAGTGTCATGATGAAAGCCGTTGCAACGGTGGCAGAAGCCTCCGCACCTGCATCCGCCCAAGCGCCGGTGCAGCCGCTATACCTTGAAGCGTTGACCTTGGTCGAGCGGCTGCATCGCCGCCTGCTCGACGTCATCAAGGACGAGTTCGACCGCCGCGGTCGCGCCGATATCAACTCGGTGCAGGCGCTGCTGCTCTACAACATCGGCGACAAGGAATTGACCGCCGGCGAACTGCGCACCCGCGGTTACTATCTCGGCTCGAACGTGTCCTACAATCTGAAGAAGCTGGTCGAACTCGGTTTCCTCGATCATCAGCGTTCGCGGGTGGATCGCCGCTCGGTGCGCATCCGCCTGACCGCGCAGGGCCAGGAAATCCGCCACATCGTCGACGCGCTGTATCGCAAGCACGTCAAGACGGTGGAGCAGGTCGGCGGCATCTCCAACGACGAGTTCGCCACGCTGAACAAGTCGCTGCACCGGCTCGAGCGGTTCTGGACCGATCAGATCCTGTATCGGCTCTGAGACCAGTCAAGGCGCGCGCCAAGACAGCCGGCGTTCGATCCGACCGGCGCCGCCCTCGAGGCGGGCACCGCGCGCCAAATCGTCGCTTCGCCCGAACGGCCGTCCTGAAGCCCGGTTTTGCGTCGCGGGGAAATTGATCCATAGATGGAACTTTCGGCAGGCGCTAGGCTTATTCCCGTGCACGGAGGGTTCATCCTATGCTGGTCGAGCGCGGGTTGCGGGTCATGAATGTCGACGTGATCGGCCGATCCTACGACATCGCCGCGAATTACCTTCGTAAAACCGGCGTGATGCCGGAGGGCGGCGCCACCGACGACGCGTTGCTCGAATCGATTGTCGCACTGGTTCAGCGCGGCGATCGGCATCCCATCAGCGTCGCCAACAAGGCGATCGCGAAATTCCGATCCGATCGTCTCGCTGCCTGATCATACCAAAGGAGACCGGCATGAAGCTCGCCATCGACCGCGTGATGCAGACATACGGTTTACTGACCAGCGCATCCGCCGCCGAACAGGCCAAGGCGAGGCTCGAGAATTACATCAGGACGCTGTTCGAAGCCGGCGAGACCGACATGAACCGTCTCACGGTGTGCGGTTTGGTTTACCTGCGGCAGCTCGACGGCAGCCACGATCCGGTCAAGGCGGGCTACACCGGCCTGTAATTTTTCACGTCGCAATTCCAGGTGGCGATAAGCCGCCGTCGACATAGTCGAGACGATCGGCGACATTTTTCCGCCGAGCGCGCGATTGGGCGTTACAGTCCTGCCGGTGATGACGCGCGGAGCAGGCATGGACAAGAAGGCGATGCGCGAGGAAGCCGAACGGCTGATGCGCGAGGCGATGGCCAGAAAGAACATCCAGGTCAAGCAGGGCGACACCCGCATCATGACCACCTGCGGCAAATGCGGTGCCCCGAACAAGGTCACCGCGCCGAAGGGCGTCGCCCGCGTATCGTTCGCCTGCAAGGAATGCGGCTTGAAGCAGGCGACGATCTGAGACGACGCTGACGCCGCGCCCCTTCTTAACGCCGCCGCGATCGGGTGATAACATCGCATAATCGAGTTCGGATGTCTGATGACTGCCATCACCCGCCGCAGATTTCTGGCCGCCGCGTCCGCAAGCTTGGCCGCGCCTGCGATGGCTCGCGCCGACGACATGACCTCCGAGCAGATGCTCAACAATCTGATGCACGACAACCAGGACAACGAATTGTCCGGGTTCGACAACGCGCAGCGCAATGTGAAGCTGCCGAAGGCGTCGCTGCCGACGCTGTCGCCCTCGACAGCGGAGACGACGCAAGGCGCTGTCGCGCAATATGAGGCGATCGTCGCCAAGGGCGGCTGGCCGGAAGTCGCCAAGGCGGAGCGGCTGAAGGTCGGCGCCAAACATCCGGCAGTGCCGGCGCTGCGCGAACGGCTTGCAATCGCCGGCGACCTCGACGTCAACGCCGGCGATCCGGAAGTTTTCGACTCTTATGTCGACGCCGCGGTGAAGCGCTTTCAGTTGCGCCACGGGCTCAATGCCGAAGGCATCGTGCGCGACGCGACGCTGCGGGCGCTGAACGTCTCCGCCGCGGCGCGGCTGTCCCAGCTCAAAACCAATGCGGTGCGGCTGAAGAGCCTCACCGGCAATCTCGGCAACCGGCTGGTGGTCGCCAACATTCCGGCGGCGCAGATCGAGGCGATCGAGAACGGCGTCGCGGTCACCCGTCACACCGCGGTCGCGGGCAAGCCGGACCGGCCGTCGCCGGATATCCAGAGCAAGATCGTGCAGATCAATTTCAATCCGTTCTGGACCGTGCCGGTCTCGATCATCCGCAAGGATCTGATCCCGAAGATGCAGGCCGAGCCGGACTATCTGGACCGCAATCACATCCGCATCTTCGACGCGAAAAGTATCGAGGTGCCGCCGTCGCAGCTCGACTGGTATTCGGCGGAAGCCGTGAATTACAAGTTCAAGCAGGATCCGGGCAACTTCAATTCACTGGGCTCGATCCGCATCAATTTCCCCAGCGTGCACGGCGTTTACATGCACGACACGCCGTCGAAGAATCTGTTCGGCGAGGATTTCCGCTTTGCCTCGTCCGGCTGCATGCGGGTACAGAACGTCCGCGAACTGGTCTATTGGGTGTTGGCGGAAACCTCGGGCTGGTCGAAGGCGGAGATTGATGAGGTGATCCGCAGCGGCGAGCGCAAGGACGCCAAGGTCGCCAAACCGTTGGCGCTGTATTGGGTGTATGTCACGGCATGGGCGACGCCGGACGGCGTGGTCCAGTTCCGCGACGACATTTACAACCGCGACGGCATCGGCGCGCAGCCGGTCGCGGGCAGGGGCTGAAAGCCGGCCTTCCCCGAGCGCGGACTTTTCTTTCGGCGGCAAAGCACCACATCTTGCTAAACCGTGGCCATCACCCGCAAAACCTTGGCCGCCGTGGCGCGATATGCTATGCGCGCTGCACCGCTTCCAACCCTTCCAGATCGCCGCCGCGGCCCTTCCGGGATCGCGGCGGAGGGAGATGTCTAGATCATGAGCCGCTCTGCCCAGACCCAGTCCGCGCCCGACGAATTCTTCACCGCGACGCTTGCCGAGGCCGATCCGGAAATCGCCGCCGCGATCAAGGGTGAACTCGGTCGCCAGCGTCACGAGGTCGAATTGATCGCCTCCGAAAACATCGTCAGCCGCGCGGTGCTGGAAGCGCAGGGCTCTGTGATGACCAACAAATACGCCGAGGGCTATCCAGGCCATCGCTATTACGGCGGCTGCGAATGGGTCGATGTCGCCGAGACGCTGGCGATCGAGCGCGCCAAGAAGCTGTTCGGCGCGGGTTTCGCCAATGTACAGCCGAACTCTGGCAGCCAGATGAACCAGGCGGTGTTCCTAGCGCTGCTGCAGCCCGGCGACACCTTCATGGGCCTCGATCTCGCCGCCGGCGGCCATCTGACCCACGGCGCCCCGGTCAACATGTCCGGCAAATGGTTCAAGCCGGCGCATTACACCGTGCGCCGCGAAGACCAGATCATCGACATGGATGCGGTGGCCCGTCAGGCCGAACAGATCAGGCCGAAACTGATCATCGCCGGCGGCTCGGCCTATTCGCGCCCGTGGGACTTCAAGCGCTTTCGCGAGATCGCCGACGGGGTCGGCGCTTATCTGCTGGTGGATATGGCGCATTTCGCGGGCCTGGTCGCCGGCGGCGTCCATGCCTCCCCGGTGCCGCACGCCCATGTCACTACCACGACGACGCACAAATCGCTGCGCGGGCCGCGCGGCGGCCTGATCCTGTGCAACGACGAGGCCTTGGCCAAGAAGCTGAACTCGGCGATCTTCCCGGGCCTGCAGGGCGGCCCGCTGATGCATGTGATCGCCGCCAAGGCGGTCGCGTTTGGTGAAGCGCTGCGGCCGGACTTCAGAATTTACGCGAAGAACGTCGTCGAAAACGCGAAAGCGCTTGCGGAAACGCTCCGCGCGGCGGGCTTCGATATTGTCTCCGGCGGCACCGACAATCATCTGATGCTGGTCGATTTGCGGCCCAAGGGCCTCAAGGGCAACGTCTCGGAGAAGGCCTTGGTGCGCGCCGCGATCACCTGCAACAAGAACGGAATTCCGTTCGACCCCGAAAAGCCGTTCGTGACCTCGGGGCTGCGGCTCGGCTCCCCTGCCGCGACCACGCGCGGATTCGGCGTCGCCGAGTTCCAGCAGGTCGGCAATCTGATCGCCGAAGTGCTCAACGGCATCGCGCAATCCGAGGATGGCGCGGCGCCGCTGATCGAGGCCTCGGTCAAGGAGCGGGTCAAGGCGCTCGCCGACCGCTTTCCGATTTATCAGTGACGGTGTGCGGTCGCGTGGAATTCCTAAGCGTCTCCACATTTTCGGCGTCTCGCTTTCTGACCTCTCGCCGCCGGGGGGAGGGAGCACGCTCCGACTTGCTGCGAGGCGGTGAACTCGACCGCGTTTGCGACGGGGCGGGTTGACCGATGCGCTGCCCGAGCTGCAACAGCCTCGACACCCAGGTGAAGGACTCGCGCCCGACCGAGGACTCCGCCGTGATTCGGCGCCGCCGGGTGTGCATGGCGTGCAACTTCCGCTTCACCACCTTCGAGCGGGTGCAGTTGCGCGAACTCACCGTGATCAAGCGGAACGGCCGCCGCGTCCCGTTCGACCGCGACAAGCTGGTGCGGTCGCTGCAGATCTCGCTGCGCAAGCGGCCGGTCGATCCGGAGCGGGTGGAGAAGATGGTCTCGGCGATCGTGCGCGAATTGGAAAGCGGCGGCGAGGCGGAAATTTCGTCGGAAACCATCGGCGAGATCGTGATGGAGCATTTGCGCCAGCTCGACGACGTCGCTTATGTGCGCTTCGCCTCGGTGTATCGCAATTTCCGCGAGGCCAAGGATTTCGAGGCGGTGCTGGGCGAGCTCTCCGGCGACGACGAAACCAGGCTGGCGCTGCGCAAATGATCTTCCGGATCCTGGAAGACCAGTACGCGGAAAAATCCAGACAGACGAAGGCCGGCGCGCAGGCCGCGGATATGCGCTTTATGCAGCTCGCATTGACCTTGGGGCGGCGCGGGCAGGGGCGTACCTGTCCCAATCCCGCGGTCGGCGCCGTCGTGGTCAGGGACGGCGTTATCGTGGGGCGGGGCTG
>CAXUBE010000006.1:0-20959 GCA_964249215.1 uncultured Rhodopseudomonas sp.
GCGGGATGTGGTAGCCGAGCGGCGCGAGTACGACGTCGGACCACGGCCCGACCGCGCTCACGACCTCGCGCGCAACCACCACGCCGTTGCTGCTGCCGACGCGCCAGCCGTCCCGATCCTGATGCAGCGATCGGGCGTCGCCGCCGAGGAATTGCCCGCCCTTGCGCGCGAACAGCGCGGCATAGGCCTTCACCAGCGCGCCGGGATCGGGAATGAAGCCCGGCGCCGGCCAGTGAACGGCGCCCGCGAAGTCGCCCCGCAACAGCGGCTCGCGCGCGGCGATCCCGTCCCGGTCGAGCACGTCCCCGCTGACGCCCAACGCCTTGGCACGCTCGAGTTCGCCGATGCTGGCGGCAAGGCTCGCCTCCGAGCGAAACAGCTTGATCCAGCCGGTCCGCCGCAGCAATTCGGGAACGCCGGCTTCCGCGATCAGCGCCTCGTGCTCGGCGAGACTGCGCCGGATCAGCGGCAACGCCGCCATCGCGCTGTGCCGCGCCCGCCGCGGCGACGACGCCAGGAAATAGCGCACCAGCCACGGCAGGACCTTCGGCAGCGCCGAGACGTGGTAGTCCACATCGGTCGAACGGTTGAGCGCGTAGCGCGCTATCTGCGCGAGATCGCGCGGAAACATGTAGGGGAATACCGAGGCGCATTCGATCAGCCCGGCATTGCCGTAGCTGGTCTCCTCGCCGGCGGCGGCGCGGCGATCGATCAGCACGACAGCGCGGCCGCGCTGCTGCAGATGCAGCGCCGCGGCGACGCCGACGATGCCCGCGCCGAGCACCATCACATCGGTTCTGATTTCCGCCATCCGGGCTCAGATAAGCCGGCATGCCGCATGATGCAAACCGCGGCGCGGCTTTTTCATTCCCCGTGCTCAATTCCCCGCGAGGCGCAAATTTCCTTGCGCGGCCGGTAAAGTCAGGCAACATGACGATAGTAATCGAGCGGGGTTCCGATCTATGCGCCAGCGCAGCACGTGGTTCTCGGTCGCCGCCGCCTGCCTGCTGGCCGCGACGCTTCAGCCGGCCTCGGCGCAGACCCTTCGTTATGCAAATCAAGGCGATCTGAAATCGCTCGATCCCTACACTCTCAACGAAACGACCACCATCGCCCATCACGGCCAGGTCTATGAAGGCCTCACCGCGCGCGACAAAGACCTCTCGATCATTCCGGGGCTCGCGGAAAGCTGGGAGACGCCGGAGCCGACGCGGTGGCGCTTCCATCTGCGCAAGGGCGTCAAATTCCACAACGGCGATCCGCTGACCGCCGACGACGTGGTGTTCTCGGCCGAGCGCGTGCGGGCCAAGGGCTCGAATTTCGCGACTCGCGTACCGAGCGACGCCAAGGTCGTCAAGATCGACGACGACACCGTCGACTTCATCCTCACCGCGCCCAATCCCATCCTCAATTCGCAATGGGATACCTGGTACATCATGGACAAGAAGTGGTGCGAGGAGAACAACGCGGTGGCGCCGACGCCGTCCGCCGCGACCTCGCCGAGCTTCGCGTCGCTGAACGCCAACGGCACCGGCGCGTTCACCATCGAAAGCCACCAGCCCGGCGTCAAGACGGTCTTCAAGCCGAATCCTAATTGGTGGCGCAAGCCCGAACACAATCTGAAGGAAATCGTCTTCACGCCGATCGCGTCCGATGCGACGCGCGTCGCGGCGCTATTGTCGGGCGAAGTCGATCTGATCGAACCGGTGCCGGTGCAGGATATCGCGCGGGTCAACGGCAGCCCGAATGCCGCCGTGATGACCGGTCCGGAAATCCGCACCATCTTCCTCGGCATGGACCAGCTCCGCGACGAATTGCTGTTCTCCAACGTCAAGGGCAAGAACCCGTTCAAGGATGTCCGCGTCCGCGAAGCCTTCTACAAGGCGATCGATATCGAACTAATCAAGACCAGGGTGATGCGCGGACTGTCGACGCCCTCCGCGCTGATGATCGCGCCGCAATTGTTCAAGCTGTCCGGCGATTTCACCCGGCCGAAACACGATCCCGACGGCGCCAGGAAACTGCTGACCGAAGCCGGCTATCCCGACGGCTTCGAGGTCAGCATGGATTGCCCGAACGACCGCTATGTCAACGACGCCGCGATCTGCCAGGCGGTGGTCGGCATGCTGGCCCGGATCGGCGTCAAGATCAATTTGCTGGCGCAGCCGAAGGCGTTGTACTTCGCCAAGATCCTGAAATCCGGCGGCTTCAGTTCGTCGTTTTACATGCTGGGCTGGACGCCAGGCACGCTGGACGCGCACAACGTGCTGTTCGAGATCATGGGCTGCCGCGACAATCCGGCGAGCTCGCGCGGCGACACCAATGTCGGCGGGTATTGCAACAAGGACTTCGACGCCTTGACCGACAAGGTGCTGCAGGAAACCGACACCGCCAAGCGCGACCAGTTGATCAAGGCGGCGTTCGAGATCGGCATCAAGGACTACGCCTATATCCCGCTGCACCAGCAGGCGCTGGCATGGGGCGTCTCCAAGAAGATCAAGCTGGTGCAGCGCCCCGACAACCAGGTGCTGCCGTACTGGATCACGAAGCAGGAATAGGACCGCATCCCTTGTGACGGCGGTCGATATCGTTATGGGTTTCGCGACGCGGCCATCCCTTCTTGCTCGCGAAGCCGGATCGACTCCTGACGAAAGCCGTAGCGTCCGATGCTCGCTCTGATCATTCGCCGCGCAATACAGTCCGTCGGCGTCATGATCGTCGTCGGCATGATCTCGTTTACGATGTTCCGCTTCGCCGGCGACCCGGTGAACCAGATCGTCTCGGTCGACACGCCCTTCGAGCAGCGCCTGCAGATCCGCAAGTCGCTCGGGCTCGACGATCCGGTGGCGGTGCAATTCGCGCGCTACTTTGCCGACGCCGCGCGTTTCAAGTTCGGCGTGTCCTATCAGTTTCGCCAGCCGGTCTCGGCGCTGCTGCTGGAGCGGATGCCGGCGACGCTGGAGCTTGCGACCTGCGCCACGCTGCTTGCGACGGTGTTCGGCATCCTGACGGGCGTGTACACCGCGTTGCGACGCCATTCGGTGCTCGCCACCGTGCTGCAGGCGGTATCGCTGATCGGCATTTCGCTGCCGACCTTCCTGATCGGCATCCTGCTGATCTACCTGTTCGCCGTCATCCTGCGCTGGCTGCCCTCGTTCGGCCGCGGCGACGTGGTGCGGATCGGATGGTGGAGCACCGGGCTGCTCACGGTGTCCGGCCTCAAGGCGCTGATCATGCCCTCGATCACGCTCGGCCTGTTCCAGATGACGCTGATCATGCGGCTGGTTCGCGCGGAGATGCTCGAAGTGCTGCGCACCGACTACATCCGCTTTGCGCGGGCGCGCGGCCTCACCACGCGGGCGATCCGTTTCGGCCACGCGTTGAAGAACACGCTGGTGCCGGTAATCACCGTCGCCGGGCTGCAATTTGGCTCGGTAATTGCTTTTGCCATCATCACCGAGACGGTGTTTCAGTGGCCGGGGATGGGATTGCTGTTCGTGCAGGCGGTGCAGAACGTCGATATTCCGATCATGGCGGCCTACCTCTTGGTCGTGTCGCTGATCTTCGTCACCATCAATCTGATTGTCGACATCCTGTACACCGTGATCGATCCGCGCCTTCACGTCCGCGCCGGCCGGCAGGCATAAGGCGGCAATCAATGTCCGATACCATCGCTCCCGACATCGAGCCGATCGCGCCGACGCAGACCTGGCGAAAGCGCATCGCCGCGCGGCTCGCCGACAGCGACGTGCTGTACGCGTTTCGCCGCTCGCGGCTGGCGATGGCCGCAGCCGCGGTGGCGCTGGCATTTTTCCTGGTCGCGATCTTCGCGCCGTGGCTGTCGGTGCAGAACCCGTTCGATCCGGCGCAGCTCGAACTGATCAATTCGCGGATCGCCCCGCTCTGGAGCGCGGACGGCCAGCGGCCCTATCTGCTCGGCACCGACGAACAGGGCCGCGACGTGCTGTCCGCGATCCTCTACGGCCTTCGGGTCTCGCTGCTGGTCGGGCTGCTCGGCGTCACCTTCTCCGCCGTGCTCGGCGTCGGGCTCGGCCTGATCGCCGGCTATATGGGCGGCGCGATCGGTACGTTGATCATGCGCGTCGCCGACGTGCAGCTCACCTTTCCCGCGATCCTGATCGCGCTGCTGGTCGACGGCGTGGTGAAGTCGGTGCTCGGCAACCATCTCGACGAGCGCACCATGCTTGCGGTGCTGGTGTTCGCGATCGGGCTGAGCTTCTGGGTGCAATACGCCCGCACCGTGCGCAGCTCGGTGATGGTGGAGAAGACCAAGGACTATGTCGCCGCGGCGCAACTGATCGGCCTGCCGACCCACAAGATCATGCTGCGGCACGTATTGCCGAACGCGATGGGACCCGTGCTGGTGATCGCCACCATCAACCTCGCGCTGGCGATCATCACCGAGGCGACGCTGTCGTTTCTCGGCTCCGGCATGCCCGACACCATGCCCTCGCTCGGCACTTTGATCCGCATCGGCAACAATTATCTGTTCTCCGGCGAATGGTGGGTGGTCGCCTTTCCCGGCTTCGCGCTGGCGGCGCTGATCCTGTCGATCAACCTGCTCGGCGACTGGCTGCGCGACGCGCTGAACCCGAAGCTGCGATGACGCGCGCGGGAGACGGCGGCATGAGCGCTCCGGTGCTCTCGGTTCGCGACCTCAAGGTCGACTTCGCCACCCGGCGCGGCGTGCTGCACGCGATCGACGGCGTGTCGTTCGACATTGCGCGCGGCGAGGTGCTGGGCGTGGTCGGCGAATCCGGCGCCGGCAAATCGGTCACCGGGCTGGCGGTGATCGGCCTGATCGATCCGCCGGGCCGCATCAGCGGCGGCGAGATTCTGTTGTCCGGCAAGCGGATCGACGATCTGAAGCCGGAGCCGATGCGACGGCTGCGCGGACGGCGGATCGGGATGATCTTCCAGGATCCGCTGACCAGCTTGAACCCGCTGTACCGGATCGGCGATCAGTTGATCGAGACCATCCGCACGCATACCGATCTCGGTGCCGCGGCGGCGCGGCAGCGCGCCATCGACCTGCTCGCCGAGGTCGGCATTCCAGGGCCGGAAAAGCGCGTCGACGCCTACCCCCACGAATTCTCAGGCGGCATGCGCCAGCGCGTGGTGATCGCGCTGGCGATCTGCGCCGAGCCCGAACTGATCATCGCCGACGAGCCCACCACCGCGCTCGACGTCTCGGTGCAGGCACAGATCATCACGCTGATCCGGCGGCTCGGGCGCGATCACGGCACCGCGGTGATGCTGGTGACGCACGACATGGGCGTGATCGCGGAGACCTGCGACCGCGTCGCGGTGATGTATTCCGGCCGCATCGCCGAGATCGGCCCGGTGCGCGACGTCGTGCAAAATCCGCTGCATCCCTACGCGAAAGGGTTGATGGGCGCGATCCCGACGCTGTCCGGCGAGGCCGACCGTCTGCTGCAAATTCCGGGCGCGATGCCGCGGTTGTCGGCGATTCCACCGGGCTGCGCGTTCAATCCGCGCTGCGCGTTCGCGTTTGATCGCTGCCGCATCGAACGTCCCGAGCCGATCCGGCAAGGCAATCAGCAGGTCGCCTGCCATCTCTACGATGGCGCCGCGAAGGAAGCCGCGGCGTGAGCGCGGACTTCGTGCAGGCGAGCCGTCTGCGGCGGGTGTTCGATGTCTCCAGGCCATGGCTCAACCGCCTGCTCGAAGGCGGCAAGGCCGAATATCTGCGCGCGGTCGACGACGTATCGTTCGGCATCGCGCGCGGCGAGACGCTGGCGCTGGTCGGCGAATCCGGATCGGGCAAGACCACGATCGCGCGGATGGTGGTCGGCCTTCTGCCGCCGAGTTCGGGCGACGTGCTGATCGACGGCGTCTCGATGAGCGATCCCAGGCAGGCGCAGGCGCGCCGCCACTTGCGCAGGCGCATCCAGATGATCTTTCAGGACCCGTACGCCAGCCTCAATCCGCGGATGCGCGTCGATGCCATCCTCGCCGAGCCGATCCGGGCGTTCGATCTGATCCAGGGGCGTCGCAACATCGACGCGCGCGTCGGCGAGCTACTGACGCTGGTCGGCCTGCATACCGACGACGGTACCAAATTCCCGCATCAGTTTTCCGGCGGGCAACGCCAGCGCATCGCGATCGCGCGCGCGCTCGCCTCCGAGGCCGAGTTCATCGTCTGCGACGAGCCGACCTCGGCGCTCGACGTCTCGGTGCAGGCGCAGATATTGAACTTGATGCGCGACCTGCAGGACAAGTTCGGGCTGACTTATCTCTTCATCAGCCACAATCTGGCGGTCGTGCACCACATGGCGAGCCGCATCGGCGTGATGTATCTCGGCCGCATCGTCGAAGTCGCGAGTGGCCGCGAGTTGTTCGCCAATCCGCGGATGCCCTACACCCGCATGCTGCTTGGCGCGGTGCCGGATCTGGCGATGTCCGGGCGGGCGCGGATTCCGGTGAAGGGCGAAATCCCCAATCCGATCGATCCGCCGCCGGGCTGTCCGTTCCATCCGCGCTGCCCGGAGGCCTTCGAGCGCTGCCGCATCGAGGTGCCGGAACTGATCGGCGGCGTCGCCTGCCATGCGGTGAACGCCGCGTAGTTTGCAGGGCTCACGCCGCGATCTCGCGCGCGACGCGGCTTACGGTAGCAATCGCGGCAAGGTCAGGTCGGCCCCAGCGAGGGCGAGGCGTGCTCCAGGTCGAATTCCGCGATCTCCCGCGCACGCGGGCTTTCCTTGGATGCCCGGTGATCGGTCGCAATCGCAACATACACCGCCGGCAGCACGAACAGCGTGAACAGCGTGCCGATCATCATGCCGGACACCACCACGAGGCCGATCGAGAACCGGCTCGCGGCGCCAGCACCCGCCGCGGTCAACAGCGGCAACAGGCCGGTAACCATCGCCGCGGTCGTCATCAGGATCGGCCGCAGCCGCACCCGCGCCGCCATTTCGATGGCGGAGCGCTTGTCGAGCCCTTCCTTCAATTGCAGTTCGTTGGCGAACTCCACCATCAGGATGCCGTGCTTGCTGATCAGCCCGACCAGCGTCAGCAAGCCGACCTGGGTATAGATGTTGATCGTCGCGACGCCGAAGAACAGCGGGATCAGCGCGCCGGAGATCGCCATCGGCACCGAAATCATGATCACCAGCGGATCGCGCATGCTTTCGAACTGCGCCGCCAGCACCAGGAAGATGATGACCAGCGCGAAGCCGAACGCCACCGCGAGCTGATTACCCTCCTGCACATACTGCCGCGAATCGGCGAGGTAATCGTGGTTGTAGCCGGCGGGAAGCTGATTGGCGGCGTTCTCCAGGAAATCGACCGCCTGCCCGACCGTGACGCCGGGCATCGGCACCGCTTGGAAGGTCGCCGAGTTGAGCTGGTTGTAGTGCGACAGCGCGTTCGGATTGGTCGCGGTTTCCACGGTGACCAGCGTCGACAGCGGCACCTGCTGGCCGGTGGAGGTCGGCACGTAGTAGTTCGACAGCGAGTCCTGCGAAATCCGCAGCGCGCGCGGCACCTGCGGGATCACCTGATAGGAACGCCCTTCCAGATTGAAGCGGTTGGTGTAGTTGCCGCCGAGCAGCGTCGCCAGCGTATTGCCGATGCTCGACATGGTGATGCCGAGATCGTTGGCCTTGTTGCGGTCGATCTTCACCCGCACCACCGGCTGGTTGAAATCAAGGTCGCTGTCGGCGACGATGAACAATCCGCTCTTGCGCGCGGCGTCCTTCAGCTTGTTCATCTCCTCATAGACCGACTGGAAGCCGGCGGTGGTGCTGATCACCATCTGGATCGGCAGGCCGCCCGGTCCTCCCGGAAGCGCCGGCAGGTTGAATGCGAAGGCGTTGATGCCTTCGACTTTGCTGAGCTCGGCCTGCACCAATGGCTTCAGCTTGGTCGAGGAACGCTTGCGCTCGTCCCACGGCTTCAACAACATGCCGGCGATGCCGTTGCTGGGGCCGTTGATGCCGTTGATGATGAAGCGCAGATCGGTCTCGGGAAAGCCCGCGAACGCCTTGTCCATCTTATCGCCGTAGAAATCGGCATAGTCGATGTTGGCGTATTTCGGCGCCTTGGTCACCGCGAACAGGATGCCCTGATCTTCCTCGGGCGCGAGTTCCTTGGAGGTGTGCATATACATGAACGCGACGAGACCGAGGATCACCACCGCGAACAAGGCGGTGATCGGACGATAGTCCAGCGAACGGTCGAGCTGGCGGCCGTACCAGCGCGTGGTGGCGCCGAACACGCGGTCGACCTTCCGCGCGAACCAGCCGGAGTCCTCGTGCTTGAGCAGCACCGAGCACATCATCGGCGACAGCGTCAGCGCGATCACGCCGGAGACGATCACCGAACCCGCCAGCGTGAACGCGAATTCGCGGAACAGCGAACCGGTCAGGCCGCCCAGGAAGCCGATCGGCGCGTACACCGCGGCGAGGGTGATCGTCATCGAGATCACCGGGCCGACGATCTCGCGGGCGCCCTCCAGCGAAGCTTGCACCGGCGATTTGCCCTCCTCCAGATGGCGATGGATGTTTTCCACCACCACGATGGCGTCGTCGACCACGAGGCCGATGGCCAGCACCATCGCCAGCAGCGTCAGGAGGTTGATGGAAAATCCCATCACCAGCATCAGGCTGCAGACGCCGACCAGCGACAGCGGAATCGTCACCACCGGAATGATGACCGAGCGGAACGACGCCAGGAACAGGAAGATCACCACGATGACGATGCCGACCGCCTCGATCAGCGTATTTTCGACCTCGTCGATCGACGAGGTGATGAATTTGGTGGAGTCGTAAGCCACCTTCATCTTCATCGACGGCGGCAGATTGCGCTCGAGGTCCGGAAACAGCTTCCGCACCCCCTTGACAATGTTGAGCGGATTGCCCTGCGGCGTCGACTGCACGCCGATGAAGATCGCGCGCTCGCCGCTGAATGCCACGCTGGCGTCGGTGCTTTGCGCCGACAGTTCGACGGTGGCGACGTCTTCCATCCGCACGAAGCCGCCGTCCTTGGCCTTGATCGTCATCCGCTTGAACTGCTCGACGTTCTGCAAGTCGGTGTTGGCGGTGACATTGGAAATGATGAAGTAGCCCTTGGTCTGGCCGGCCGCCGACTGGAAGTTGTTGGCGCGGATCGCCGCCGCCACGTCGTCCGGCGACACGCCGCGGCCCTGCATCCGGACCGGGTCGAGCCACAACCGCATCGCGAACGTCTGGCCGCCGAGAATATCCGCCGACGCCACGCCGTCGACCGTCGACAGCACCGGCTGCACCGCGCGGGTCAGGTAGTCCGAGATTGCCGAGCCGGACAATTCCTCGCTCGAGAAGCCGAGATACATCACCGCCGTGGTCGAGCCGGTCGATTTCACGATCACCGGATCGTTGGCTTCCTTCGGGATCAGATACTTCACCGAATTGACCTTGGAAAGGACTTCGGTCAGCGCGGCGTTAGGATCGTTGTTGAGCTTGATGTAAACCGAGATCAGGCTTTGGCCCTGGGTCGACGCCGAGGTCATGTAGTCGAGGCCTTCGGCGGCGGCGACCGCCTGCTCGATCGGCGTGGTGATGAAGCCCTGCATCAGGTCGGGCGACGCGCCGGGATACACCGTGGTGATGGTGATGACGGTGTTCGACAGCTTCGGATACTGCCGGATCGGCAGGCTGGTCGCGGCCTTGAAGCCGATCAGCAGGATCAGGAGGCTGACGACGAGCGCCAGCACCGGCCGCTTGATGAAAATATCCGTGAACACCATGTCGAAAGCTCCGTCTCCGGCACCGCGGCCGGCTCATGAGCCGGGGCGCGGTGCGTGGATGATAAGAGGCGGCCGCGATGCGCGGCGCGCGTCGCTTAGTTCAGCGGCGTTTTCGCCGGAATCGGGGGCGCCGGATCGGTGGAAATCTTCACAGCCGCGCCGGACTGCAATTTCAACTGCCCGACCTGCACCACCCTGTCGCCGGGTTTGATGCCGCGCACGATCACCGCGCGGCCGCCGAAGCGGTCGCCGGCCTGTACGAAGCTGCGCACCGCGGTGAGGCTCTTGCTGCCGTCATCGGCGGTCTTCTCGGTGATCAGGTAGACCGAATCGCCGTACAGTGTGTAGTCGACCGCGGTCTCCGGCACGGTGATCACCGCGGGCTTGTCAGGCAGCACCACCGTGGTGGTCGCGAACATGCCGGGCTTGAGGACTTGATCCGGGTTCTGAATCGTCGCCTGCACGCGGATGTTGCGGGTATCGGAGCTGATCTGCGGCTCGATCGTGGTGAGCTTGCCCTCGAATGTGCGGCCCGGATAGGCATCGACCGTGATGCGCACGGTCTGTCCGACCTTCAGCGTGCCGGAATCCTTTTCGGTCACGGTGAAGTTGGCGTAGATCGCAGAGAGATCGGTCAGCGTCACGATCATGGTGCCGGCCGTGAGGTATTGGCCGACCTCGACGCGGCGTACGCCGAGTTCGCCGTCGAACGGCGCGCGCACCAGCTTCTGGGAAATCACGGCCTCCGACTTGGCGATGCCCGCCTGCGCCTGGTCATAGGCGGCCTGCGCGGTGTCCACCGTCGCCTGCGGGCCGAACTGGCGCGACGCCAACTGCTTGGCGCGATCGAGATTGAGCTGCGCGACCGTCGACTGCGCCTTGAAGCTGGCGAGGTCGCCTTGATCGGGGGCGTCGAACAGTTGCAGCAGCGGCGTGCCGGCCTTCACGGTGGAGCCCGCGGTGAACATGATGTCGGTGATGCGGCCGCTGACGTCCGGCGTGACATTGACCTGATGCACGGCGACCAGATCGCCGACCGCGGTGAGCAGATTAGGGATCACCTCGGACGTCGCCTCAGCCACCGTGACCACCGTCGGCGGAGGTTTGTTGTTGGCGAAGAACTGCGCGATCATGTGGCTGCGGAAGGCATTGAAGCCGACCAGCGCGCCGACCAGCAGCGCCAGCAGCAGGCCGATGATGATGGACCATTTGACCAGCCGCACCGGGCGCGCCCGGGGCTTCTCGCTCATGGCCCGTGCCGACGTCGGGGATTCCGCTGCAATCGTCATGTCATGCACTTTCTGTCACGGTTGCCCGCATCGGGGCCGCCGATAATTCGCGGTCGAGATAAAGGGCGATCGCGGCTTCGCTCAGTCCCATTCCACGCAGGATGAACTCACAGGTCTGCCGTTCGACATCCGGCGCATCGTAGCTCAGGCAAGGCACCGCCGGCATCCGGCAGAGCGCGCCCATCAGCACGGTATGATGCGCAAACCAGAACAGGTTCATCGCTTCGCGTCCGACCTGCGATGCGTCGCCCGCGGCGATGGCGCGCTCCAGCGAGGCGGTGAATTTCGGGCCGATCAGGCCGCCGATTTTTTCGTAGAGCAGCCTGGCGAATTCGCCGTCATCGAGATGGCTGGTCAGCATCAGCCGCAAACGCTGCGCCTCCTCCTGATCCGGAGCGTCGCAGGCGCTGTGAAAATGCCCGACCATGCCGCGCACCAGCACCACCAGCGTCTCCGTCGACGGCTCCAGATCGAGCAAAAGGTTCAGGCCCGGATCGGCCTTGCATTCGTCGGCCAGAATCTCCGCATAGAGCGCCGCTTTGGTCGGGAAATGCTTGAACAGCAGCCCCTCCGAAATCGACGCCGCGGCGGCCACGCTTTTGGTGGTGGTTCCGGCGAAGCCGTTGCGGGCGAAGCAACGCTTCGCCGCCCCGAGAATCAGTTCCCGGCGCAGATCGCTCGTCATGCGCAGTGTGCTCATCTCGTGAGTAAGCACTCACCCTTAACATTGTCAACCCGGAATGTTGCAATGCACCCGACGGGACGGCCGGCTAGCGACGGCGTATGCCGAGCACGGCGCCGCCCGCGAACGCCGCTTTGTTGCCAAGCGCTTCCTCGATCCGCAGGCATTCTTTCCATTTCGCCATCCGCTACGAGCGCGAGAACGAACCCACTTTGAGCTGTGCCGCGTCCCAGCCGATCGCCAGATGCACGATGGTGACGTCCTCGGTCTCGCCGGAGCGCGCCGAGACGATGGTGCCGAAACCCGCCGCGCGGCCGGCGTCGAGCGCCGCACGCGCCTCGCTGACGGTGCAGTCCTGATTCGGCTTGATCAGCACCGCGGTGGCGGAACCGGCGCGCGCCGCGGCGGCAATGCGCGCGGCGCTGGTCACGAGGAAATCGTCGCCGATCACTTGGCAGCGTTTGCCATGGGCCTGCGTGAACGCCTCGAAGCCCGCGGCATCGTCCTCGGCCAGCGGAAAAACGCCGCGCCATCGCGTCGGAATGCGCGGTCGCGGCATGGATCGCGCCGATGGTTCGGCCGACCTCGGCGGCGAACGCAGGATCGGCGTCGCCGCCGGCGAGCCGCGCCTTCCACACCGGATGATGAGCGGGATCGAGATAGTCCATCGCGAAGGCCCCGATCGACGGATCGTGCGCCAGCACGCGCGGCGCGGCATCCGGCACCACTTCGGCGGCGACGCGAAGCCAATCGACCTCGCTTTCGTTGCGCGACACCGGCACGGTCCAGTCCCGCGCCACCCGCAATTTTTCCAGCGCGCGCTTGACCGCGAAGACCCGCGGACCTGCCTCGAACTTCCAGATGTCCGACGCGACACCGCCGGTCAGTGCGGTGAATTGCGGCGTCACGCCGCGCGGCAAAAGCCCTGCGCCCCGCAAAAACGCGGTCACGGCGTCGAACCCGGCGACCGCTGCCTGGCCGCGCTGCCGACGCGAAATGTCGCCGGCGTTGCCGGCCTGGTCCATGGCGTTCTCCCTCTCGATCAGTTGCGGTCCGCGCGCTCGTGACGGCGCAACGCGGATCGCACAGCGCTAGCCTAACCGGCGGCGGGTTGTGAATAATTTTAGCGATGCATCGCAACAGACGGGTGCTAGGATGCGGATGCCGGGTCGGACACGTATCAGCGGATCATCCATGCACGCTCTCTTCATCGGTCAGACCTATATCGACGTCACCTTCATCACCGACCACATGCCGACCGGCGACGAGAAGCACGTGGCGACCGACTACGCGGTTTCGTTCGGCGGCAACGCCGTCACCGCGGCGTTCTGCTGCGCCAAGCTCGGCATCGTTCCGGACCTGATCGCGACCGTCGCCAACGACTGGCTCGGGCGGATGTTTCAGGACATGTCCGCGAAATACGCGATCTCGGTGCATCCGCGCAAGGTCAACGCGTCCTCGCTGTCGTTCATCATGCCGAAGGACGGCAAGCGCGCGATCGTGCGTTGCCGCGACGACGAGCACATCCACCCGTTTCCGCTGCTCAATCTCGGCAAGTGCCGCGCGCTGCATGTCGACGGCCACCAGCCAGATGCCGCGATCCACTACGCCAGGCTGTGCCGCGAAAGCGGCATCCTGACCTCGCTTGACGGCGGCGGATTGCGCGCCAACACCCACGAGCTGTTGGAATTCATCGACGTCGCGATCGTCGCCGAGCGATTGTGCGAGCAGATGGAGCTTTCGCCGGAAAAGATGCTGGACTACCTCAAGAGCCGCGGCTGCCGGGTTGGCGGCGTCACGCAAGGCGAGCGCGGCCTGTTGTGGTACGACGAAAGCGGCACGGTGCGGCTTTTGCCCGCGCTGCCGATCCCGCGCGCCCGCGTGCTCGACACCAACGGCGCCGGCGACGTGTTTCACGGCGCCTATGTGTATTCCTATCTGGCGATGCCGGAAAAAAGCTGGGCCGACCATTTCGCCTTTGCGCGCGCGGCGTCGACCTACAAGATCCAGCGGCTCGGCAACGAAGCCGGCCTGCCGACGCTGCCGGACATCGACAGCGTGCGCAAGGAATTCGAAGCCGCGGCGTGAACGTCGTCTGAAGTGCCGATCCGCGTCGCGCGAATGATCGGCGATGCGGCCGCGCCTGGGCTAGGCCAGCGCCTTTTTGAGATCGAAATCCGGATCGGCCGCCTGCGCCGGACTGATCGAGCGGTTGGTCGGCAACAGCTTGCGTCCGAACACGTGATCTGCGGCGCGGTTGACGGATTCGATGCCGATCAGTCGGCCGGCCTTGTAGCAGAACGCCGAAAATGACCCCTGCCCGGCATCGCCGCGGACTACGACATGGTCGAAGCCGGCGGTCAGCCCCGCGATCTGCAACTTGTCGCTGCCCTGATCGCTCCAGAACCACGGATAGCCGTCATACGCCGCCGGCGTACCGGTGAGGCGGGCGGCGACGCAGCGCGCCTGATCGGTCGCGTTCTGCACCGACTCCAGCCGCAGCGTCTCGCCGAAACGCGTGCTCTTGAACAACGCGCAGTCGCCGATCGCGGAGATATTCGGATCGGCCGTCGACAGATGCTCGTCGACGATGATGCCGGATGCCACCGGCAATTCCGCCGCGGCGGCAAGCTCGACATTCGGAACGACGCCGACGCCGACCACGATCAAGTCGGCTTTGAGCTGCCGCCCATCGCTGAGGCTGACGCCGGTGACGCGACCCTGCTCGGCGTTGATCGCGGTCGCCATCGCGCCGTAATGCAGCCGGATGCCGCTGGCACTGTGGCGATCGTGGAAGTACGCGGAAATCTCCGGCGTCACCGCGCGCGACATCACCCGCGGCGACAGTTCGACGACATCGACTTCGAGGCCCTTGGCGCGCGCGGTGGCGGCAAATTCCAGGCCGATGAAGCCGGCGCCGACCACGACCACGCGCTTGCGCCCGGCGACGCGCTGCCGCAGCGTTTCGCTCTCGTCGAGCGTGCGCAGATACAGCACGTCGGCGAGATCGCCGTTCGGCACGTCGAGCAGGCGGTTGCGCGCCCCGGTGGCGAGCACGAGATGGCCGTATCCGAGCGACGCACCGGATACGAGATGCAGCGTTCGCGCGTCGCGATCGATCGAGGCCGCGCGGGCGGCGATCAGGTCGATGTTCTGGTCGAGGTAGAATTTCTGCGGCCGGAACATCAGCGAGTCCGGGGCGCCGTCGCCTTTCAGATAGGCCTTCGACAGCGGCGGCCGCTGATAGGGCCGATGCGCCTCGTCATTAACGAGGCAGATGCGGCCGTCGAATTTGTTCTGCCGCAGCGATACCGCAAGCTGGAAGCCGGCGTGTCCCGCGCCTACGATCACCACCGGCCCGGTCGGGGTCATGCTGTGCCCGTCGTCTGTTGAAATGCACCGGCCATCTAGCATAAGCGTCCCGCCGGTGGCGACGGCTTTAGCGCAATTCCGGCGGCAGGAAACCCTCGAACGGGCCGCCGATGGAGTTTTGCAGGAGGTTGAGCTCGATCGTTTCGACCGCAAGCGAGCCGCGCTTGCGGACCACGCTGCCGACGGTCTCGATGTTGGGATTCCTCATTCGGACGTAGGGCGCTTCCGCGGTGCCCGGTTCGCCGACCAGCAGCATCCGCGTCAGCAGCGCCTCCTCGGGCACCGGCGCGTCGATCCAGCGGTAGCGCTGGCTGCGCTGCGCCACGCAGCTTCCCTTCGGCAGATAAAAGGCGAGCCAGCCCGCGGTGCCGTAGTCGTCGGAGACCACGCAGGTCGCGCCGACCCGCGCGCGCACGGCTTCGATCTCCGACGCCGCCTCGGCAAACCCGACGCCGACGGTGCGCACGCTGGCGTCGCGTCGGTTGCCCGTCAACAGGCCGGTGTTGGCCTGCAATACCAGCAGCACGAAGATCGCAACCCCGGCCGGCGCGGCCCAGCGCGCGCAAATATCGACGATGCGTCGGTCGCGCGCGGACCACGGCGCAAGTGTCGCCGCGGCGGCCGCCACGGCGACGGCGGGATAGATCGGGCTCAGCCAATTCGCCTCGACCCGGTTATGGGTCGCATGCCAGATGAAATAGCCGGCGATGGTCCAGACGATCGCGCCGATCAGCACGCGCGCGGCGGATGTCCCGGTCCTGCCGCGCAGCATGGCATACAGGCCCATCGCGCCGAGCACGAACACGAAGGGCGTCGCGAGCCCGAACTGGGTCGGGATCAGTTCTGACAGATAATGCGGATGAAAGCCGGCGGCGCGCGCGCGGCCCATCTGCTTGATGAACGAGATCCACTGATGGTCCGCGTTCCACAGGATCACCGGTGTGAACATCGCCAGAGACACGAGCCCGCCGAGATATGGCCAGGGCGACACGAGCCAGCGGCGCAACTGCGGCACCCATAATAGCCAGATCAGGATGGCGGGACCGAAGAACAGCGCGGTGTATTTCGACAGCAGCGCCGCGCCGATTGCGGCACCGACCGCGAGCCACCACGCACCGCGCCCGCTCGCCAGCACCTGCGCCAGCGCGTAGAGCACGAAACTCGACGCCACCAGCAGCGGGGCGTCGGGCGTGACGATCGTCGTGCCGGCCGCGGCCATAATGGTGGCGTTGAGCAATACGGTGGCGCTCGCCGCGACCTTGCGGCCACCGAACAGCAGTTCCGCCGCGCGCCACACCGCCCAGCTCATCGGAGCGCCGAGCAGCACGGACACCAGCCGCACGCCGAATTCGGTATCGCCGGCGATCATGGTGCCGAGCCGGATCAGCCAGGCCACCATCGGCGGATGGTCGTAGTAGCTGCGCGCCAGATGCTTCGACCACATCCAGTAATAGGCTTCGTCGAAGGTCAGCGGCGTCACCGCCGCGGTGACGAGGCGCAATGCCAGCATCGCGGCGACGAACAGACAGGTGCGATGGACCAGCCGCTTGCCGTTGGGAGTCATCGGACGATTATCGTTTCCGCCAGACGAACAATCCCGACATCGCGTAATTCCACACCACGCCCATCAGCGCGCCCGCCGCGCCCGCAAGCCACCAGATCGGCTCCTGGTCGTAGACCGAGAACGCCACGCCGACATTGGCGGCAAGACCCACGCCGCAGACCAGATAGAACAGCAGCAGCCCGCGCAGGATGCGCAAGCCTTTCAGCCGCTGGTCGCGGTAGGTCAGGAAATTGTTCAGGATGAAATTGCTGGTCATCGCCAGCAAGGCGCCGCAGGCCTGTGCTTCCGGAAACGGCAGGCCGACGACGTCGAGCGCCACGAACAGCGCGGCAAGATGCACGAACAGGCCGAGCGAACCGACCAGCGCGAACAACAGAAAGCGCAGCGACACCGCGTCGTTGGTGTACTTCGCCAGCACCAGGCCAAGGAAATCAAGCGCCACCATCGAATCGAGCTTGCTCTGCCCATGCAGCCGCGAGCCGAAGACGTAGGGAATTTCCACGACGCGCAGGTCGCCGCCAGCGGTTGCGATCACGTCGAGCAGGATCTTGAAGCCCTGGGTCGAGAGCTGCGGCGCCAGTGTCTCGAAACGGTCGCGGCGGATCATGAAGAAGCCGCTCATCGGATCGGCGATCCCGATCTTCAGCGCGCGCCTGGCGAGCGCGGTCGCGAGCACGCTGGCGCCGAGACGCTGGCGGTCGAAGCTGTCGGCGCTGCCGCCTTCGACGTAGCGGCTGCCGACCACGAGATCGGCCGCGCCGGATTGCAGCAGACCGAGCATCTTGCCGAGCTGGGTCTCGTCGTGCTGCAAATCCGCGTCGATCACCGCGGCGTAGGGCGCGCTGGACGCGAGAATCCCTTCGATGCAGGCGCCGGAGAGTCCGCGCCGGCCGATCCGGCGCACGCAGCGGACGCGGGGGTCGCGCCGCGCCAGCGCGCGGACGTTCTCCCAGGTGCCGTCGGGCGAGTTGTCGTCGACATAGACCACTTCCCACGCCAGGCCGGCGAGGGCCGCGTCGAGCTTGTCGAACAGCGCCAGGACGTTGTCGCGCTCGTTGAAGGTCGGCACCACCACCGACAATTGCGGCGCAGCGGTCTCCACCTTCGCGGCGGACGGCTTGAACGGTGCTATGGTATCGATCATGCCGCCAGCGTATAGCCATGGCGTCGCGGGCTGCCAAGATCGATAGATCAGCGCCGGCGCGGGGATGAGCGGTCGGGAACGCCGTCAAACGGGTGGCAAACAGATTGAACCGACCCCACAAACGCCAACGACCACGAACGGCGGGCGCGCGTACATCCGGCGCATCCCAGCTATTCTGTGGTCGTCCCAGCGCCGGTGCTATGAAGCATCAACGTCGCCGTTGGATGCAAGATAAGCGATGATGTCGGGTTCCGCAAGGGGAGAGTTGGATGACGGTCAAATCGGGCGCGCTTTATATCGGTATCGGCGGCTGGACCTTCGCGCCGTGGCGCGGGGTGTTTTATCCGGACAAGCTGCCGCAGCGGCAGGAGCTGGAATACGCCGCCTCCAAGCTGACATCGATCGAGATCAACGGCACCTTCTACGGATCGCAGAAACCGGAGAGCTTCCGCAAATGGGCCAGCGAAGTCCCGGACGGTTTCATGTTTTCGCTGAAAGGTCCGCGCTTTGCCACCAACCGCCGGGTGCTCGCGGAAGCCGGCGACAGCATCAAGCGGTTCTACGATTCCGGCGTGCTCGAATTGCGCGACCGGCTCGGGCCGGTGCTCTGGCAGTTTGCGCCGACCAAAAAATTCGATGAGGCCGATTTCGGCCAGTTCCTCGATCTCCTGCCGCGCGAACGCGACGGCCAGGTGCTGCGCCACGTGATCGAGGTTCGGCACGACAGCTTCTGTGTTCCCGCCTTCATCGCGCTGCTGCGGGAGCGGGGCATCGCACCGGTGTTCTCCGAACACGCGACCTACCCCGCGATCGCCGACGTGACCGCCGACTTCGTCTATGCGCGGCTGCAGAAGGGCAAGGACAGCATCGCGACCGGTTATCCGCCGAAGGCGCTCGACGCCTGGGCCGGGCGGCTGCAAGCGTGGGCCAGGGGCAGCGAACCCGACGACCTGACCAAGGTGACGGCCACCAAGCCGAAAAAGCAAAGCCGCGACGTATTTGCCTACGTCATTCACGAGGGCAAGGTGCACGCGCCCGCCGCGGCGATGGAACTAATCGAGCGGCTCAAGTAACGCCAATCGCCATGGCCAAAGCAAAGACGCGTCGTTTCGCTGGACAACGCGCGGCCGCGCCGTTTTAATACGGTCGTTGCTGCCGTAAGTATTTCGCGTTGAAGGATTTGTAGCGGTGCGTTTCGCGGGATTGGTCCGCGCGTTGGGCGTGGCGTATGTCATTGCCGTGGTGATAGCGCCTGCGGATGCGCAAACCGCGGCAAGCGAACTGCCGCTGCCGGATAATCTCAGCGGAGGTGCGCGGCCCGAGCAGGTCCTGCTGTTCGGCGGCTTCGATCTGTGGCATTTCAGCCTTGGCGGCTATGGCGGATTGCAATGGGCCGCGAACGGACTGAACGATGACGGCTTCATCGTCCGGCTGATCATGGCGCAAGGCGTGGAGCGCTATCGCACGCCGTCCGGCACGATCACCACCGACATCTTCCGCGCGTCGGTGTTGCCGGGCTGGCGGTTCAAGCGCGGCGAGTTCGAATTCAAGCTGTTTGCCGGCGCCGATCTCGAGGACCACAATCTGACGCCCGATTTCGTCACCGCCAAGCTGCGCGGCCCGCATGGCGGAGCGCGCGTCGCCGCGGAAGCCTGGCTCGAGCCGCTGCCGCAGATGATGCTGGCCACGTCCGGCTATCTCACCAGCGTCGGCATGGCCTACGGCATGCGCGTCGCCGCGGGCTGGCGCCTGCTCGACGCGTTCTGGATCGGGCCGGAGCTATCGGGGTCGCGCGACGAGTTCAGCAGCCAGACACGGCTCGGCGCGCATCTCACCGGGCTGAAGACCGACGCGATCGAATGGTCGCTCGGCGCGGGATACCTGACCGACAGCTACCAGCGCGGCGGCGCCTACGCGCGAATCGGGTTCGTCTCGCGGCAGTAGCGCCTCAGCCTTTGGCGTCGCAGGCCCAGGCGCGGATCACGCATTCCTTGCCGCCGAATTCGTAGCATTTGCGGGTCGCGGCGTTGAGCGAGCTCGAAATCTTCGGCTTTACCGCGTAGCCATGCGCGCCGCACGGATTCGACAGGTCGACGGCGAACGCCGCGCAGGCGCGCTTCATCGTCACCGTTGTGCAGTCGCCCTTGCACTGCTTGCGCGCGGCGGCGAGCGCTGCGGTCTCTGCCGGATAGTCGAACGCCTGCCCGTAGGCGCCGCATTTGCCGACCGCCATCGCGCCGGCAGCCGAGGCCGGCGCGGCGGCGATCGTCAGCAGCAAGCCGATCAGAACCGGCACGCAACGGCGTGACGCGACGAAAGACGCCAAAATCCCCTCCCCCGAGGTCAAACCCGGGTTATCCTAGCGCGGAGGACTTTCAACTTGGTGAACGATCGGGAAATGTGGATGGTTAGCCGCGCTGTGCATCCGCGAGCGCCTGCGGCGTATCTATGTCGAGAAACGCGCTTCGGCCGTCGACCGCGACCTCCGCGACCGCCTCGGCGTGGCGCGAGATCAGATGCCGCGCGCCGATGTCGCCCTCCAGCGTCATCAGCTCGCCGAAGAAGCGCCGCGACCAGAGCACCGGATTGCCGCGCCGCCCGTCGCTGACCGGCATCGCGATCAGCGCGCCGCGATCCGGCGCGAACGCCGCGATCAGCCGGTCGATCAGCCGCGCATCGATCAGCGGCATGTCGCCGAGACAGATCACCGCGGCGTCGGCCTGCGCCGGCACCGCGGCGATGCCGGCCTTCACGGAACCGGCGAGACCTTGCGCGAAATCCGGATTGTGCACGAACGCCACGTCGAGGCCTTGCAAGGCCGCGCGGACCCGGTCGGCCTGATGCCCGGTGACCACCAGCACGCTCGACGCTTTCGACGACAACACCTGCTCGGCGGCGATGCGCACCAGCGGCTTGCCGCCGAGTTCGGCCAGCATCTTGTTGGGCCCGCCCATCCGGGTCGAGCGACCGGCGGCGAGGATGATCGCGGCGACCCTGCGGCTACTCGCATCGGGCAGCGGCAGGCGCGGCTGCGGCCGGGTCACGATCTCCATCAGGAGTCCGCCCACGCCCATGCCGGTCACGTCCGCCCGCGTCACCGGCAATCCGGCCAACAGCCGCATCAGCACCCAGTCGA
>CAXUBE010000006.1:21066-34503 GCA_964249215.1 uncultured Rhodopseudomonas sp.
CGCCGAGCACCGGCACGCCGCCGGCATTGCCGAGCACCAGCAGATTGCCGGGATCGACCGGCATGCCGAAATGCTCGATCACGCCGCCGACGGTCTCGATCGCCGCCGGGATCACGTCGCGGCGGTCGGCGATCGCGGAGGCGCCGAACACGATCACCAGTTCGGCGCCGAGCCCGAGCAGTTCGGTGATCGCCGCGGCGAGCTTTTTGCGGTCGTGCGGCACGCGGCGCTCGGCAATGATGGTCGCGCCGGCCGGCGCCAGCCGGTCGGCGGTCACGCGCAGCGTCTTGTCGACCACCTTCGGCGAGAGCCCGGGCAGTCGCGTCGAGACCACGCCGACGCGCTTGATCAGATAAGGCGCGATCCGCAACGCGCCGCCGCCCGCCGCCGTCACCGCGTCGTCGCGCAATCGACCGGCGATCCCGAACGGAATCAGCTTCACGGTGGCGATCATCTCGCCGTCGACCACCGGCTTGAACGCCGGCAGCGTCGCCAGCGTGATCGCCTCATCCACGCCATTGATGCGATCGACGACGGCACGGTCGATCACCAGCACGCCGTCTTGCGCCGCGAACAGATTGGCGCGGCCGGTGAACGCCCGCTCGACGGCGACGCCGTCGCCCGCAACCGCATGCGCGACGTCCGCCGCCGCGATGTCCTCGGACACATCGCCGTCCTCGAGCTGAACCACCACGACCCGTTCGACGCCGGCGCGTTGCAGCGCCTCGACCTCGGCCTGCCCGATCAGGGTGCCTTTTTTCAGCAGCAGTCCGTCCTGCCGCAGCGTATGCACCGTCACGCCGCCGATCGCATCCGCCGGACGGACCGGGCCGAACTTCATGCGGCATCCGCCTTCGGCAGCCGCAGCACCGCGGTGATCTCCGCCATGATCGACACCGCGATCTCGGACGGCGATATGGCGCCGATCGCGAGCCCGATCGGGGCGTGGATGCGTGCGATGTCGGCGTCGGTTGCGCCTTGCGACTTCAGCCGGTCGCCGCGCCGCGCGTGGGTCTTGCGCGAGCCGAGCGCGCCGATATAGAAGCAGTCGCGCGAAAACGCGTGCAGCAGCGCCGGATCGTCGATCTTCGGATCGTGGGTCAGCGCGACGAACGCGGTATAGCGGTCGACGTTCAGCGGCGGCAGCGCGACGTCGGGCCATTCGGCGACCAGCGGAACGTCGCCGAAACGCTCGGCGCTCGCGAACGCGGTGCGCGGATCGACCACCGTCACGTGATAGTCCAGCGATTGCGCCAGCGGCGCCAGCGCCTGGCTGATATGGACCGCGCCGATCATTACCAGCCTGGCGGTCGGCGCGTGCACGTTGAGGAACAGCCTGCGGCCGTCGACCTCGACGGTGCCGCTCTTGCCAATCCGCAGATACTTGCCGAGATCGGCGTGCAGCGGATCGGCGGCGATGTCGGCGGCCTTTACCAGTCGCTGCTCGCCGCTGGCGATGTCGGTGACGACGATCGCGGGGCGGCGCGCGGCGCGCTCGGCATTGAGTTCGTTCAGCGTGGCGAGCTTCACGATCAGCCGACTTTTTCGACGAAGACGCGGATGGTGCCGCCGCAGGACAGTCCGACATTCCACGCAGTCTCGTCGGCGACGCCGAATTCCAGCAGCTTCGGCGCGCCGCTGGCGATCACGTCGAGCGCCTCGGTGACGACCGCGCCCTCGACGCAGCCGCCCGACACCGACCCCAGAAACGTGCCGTCGTCGTTGATGACGAGGCTCGATCCCGCCGGGCGCGGCGCCGATCCCCAGGTCTCGACCACGGTCGCGAGCGCGACGCCGTGGCCGGCGGCCGTCCAGTCCTGCGCGGATTTGAGGATATCCTGGTCTCGATTGAGCATGGCGGACCTCGTGAGCTTGACGATTTCAGGCGGCGGGGCGGATCGCGTTGCGGTGTGGCGGCGGCGGCGCCGACGACAACGCGGCGATCAGGCCTTCCATCGAAGACAAATTATGCACCGGGCGGAATTCGTCAACGTGCGGCAGCATCATTTTGATGCCCTGCGCGCGGGCCTCGAAGCCGCCATAGCGCAGCAGCGGATTGAGCCAGATCAGCCGCCGGCACGAGCGATGCAGCCGGTCCATCTCGAAGGTGAGGCGCGCATCGGACTCGCGCTCCAGCCCGTCCGAGATCAGCAGCACGATCGCGCCCTGTCCGAGCACGCGCCGGCTCCAGAGCTTGTTGAAGCCGTGCAGCGAGGTCGCGATGCGGGTGCCGCCGGCCCAATCCTCCACCGCGGAGGTGCAGCTCGCCAGCGCCTCGTCGGGATCGCGGGCGCGCAGCGCGCGGGTGACGTTGGTCAGCCTGGTGCCGAACAGAAACACCGAAACGCGTTTGCGGGCATCGGTGACGGCGTGCAGGAAGTGCAGGAACAGCCTGGTGTACTCGCTCATCGAGCCGGAGATATCCAGCAGCGCCACGATCGGCGCCGGCCTGTCGATCAGCCCCAGGCGGCGGATATCGACGATGTCGCCGCCGGTGCGCAGGCTTGCCCGCAGCGTGCGGCGCAGGTCGAGCCTCGGCCCGCGCGCATCAGGCTGAAACCGCCGGGTGCGCAATTCCGCCTGCGGCAGCCGCATCTGCGCGATGGCGCGCGTCGCCGCGGCGATTTCCGCGGCGCTCATCTGCGCGAAATCCTTTTTCTGCAGGATTTCCCTGTCGGAGACCGAGAGCCGAATTTCCTGCTCCTGCGGCGCGGTCTCCTCGCGCGCATTCGCAGGCGCCAGCGCTTCCTGCACCCGGCGCGACGCCGGCGGCGGCGGCTTTTTGGCCTGATCCGGCAGCGGGATCGAATCCAGCATGTGCTTCCAGTCCTGCGCGGCGCGGAAGAACAGGTCGAACGCCTGCGCGAAGACCAGCGCGTGCTCGTGACGCTTGACGAAGACCGATTGCAGCGTTGCGAACACGTCGCCGCGATCGCCGATCTCGATCAGCCGCAACGCCTGCAGCGCGTCGATCACCGCGCCGGGCCCGACCGGAAGCCCTGCGGCGCGCAACGCGCGGGCAAAGCCGACGATATTGTCCGCCATCAGGCCGGTGGGTGGGTCCAGGTGATCGACGGGCACTGTTCACGACCTCTTGGTCATTCCGGGGCGCGAGCAGCGTAAGCTGCAACCGAGCCCGGAATCCATAACCACCGCAGGGAGTATGGATTCCGGGCCCGTGCACACGTCGGCAGGTGCCGACGGTGGCACATCCCGGAATGACGAACTTTATGCCTTTACTCGCTCGCGGAATCCTTCAGCAGTTTTTGCAAAGTTTCGCCCTGCATGCGGCCGATATCGTCCTGATATTTCAGCAGCGCGCCCAGCGTATCGCCGACCAGTTGCGGGGTCAGCGAGCGCGCGTCGAGTTCGGTCAGCGCGGTGGCCCAGTCGAGCGTCTCGGCGACGCCGGGCGACTTGTAGAAATCCTGCCCGCGCAGCGCCTGCACGAAACCGACCACCTGCTGCGACAGCCGCGCCGAGATGCCCGGCACCCGCGACTTCACGATGGCCAGCTCGCGTTCGGCTGAGGGATAGTCGACCCAATGATACAGGCAACGCCGCTTCAGCGCGTCGTGGATTTCGCGGGTGCGGTTCGAGGTGACGATCACGATCGGCGGCGCCGGCGCCTTGATGGTGCCGAATTCCGGGATCGTGACCTGGTAGTCGCTGAGGATTTCCAGCAGGTAAGCCTCGAACGCCTCGTCGGCGCGGTCGAGTTCGTCGATCAGCAGCACCGGCGCGCCGGCGGCGTCCGGCTCCAGCGCCTGGAGCAGCGGGCGCTTGATCAGATAGCGTTCGGCGAAGATGTCGCTGGAAAGCCGTTCGCGGTCGGTGTCGCCGGACGCTTCCGCGAGCCGGATCGCGATCATCTGCGCCGCGCTATTCCACTCGTAGACCGCCGAGGCGATGTCGAGGCCTTCGTAGCATTGCAGCCGGATCAGTTTGCGGCCGAGGGCGGCGGCCAGTACCTTGGCGATCTCGGTCTTGCCGACCCCGGCCTCGCCTTCCAGAAACAGCGGACGGCCCATCCGCAGCGACAGGAACACCACGGTCGCAAGCGCGCGCTCGGCGAGATAGCCGCGGCTGGTCAACAGATCGAGCGAGGCATCGACCGAACTGGGCAGCGCCGATGCGGTCATGAACGAGCCGGCCGCAAGGTCACGCCTTGCCGTTGGCGGCGTCGACCGCGCGGCGCGCCAGCACGCCGATCAGATGCGCGCGATATTCCGCGCTGCCGTGCAGGTCGCCGTTGAGGCCTTCCGCGGAAGCCGACAAACCGTCCAGCGCCTTCGAGGCGAACCGCTTTTGCAGTGCCTGCTCGAAGGCGGTGAGGCGAAACACCCCGCCGGCGCCGGCACCGGTGACCGCGACGCGGACGTCCGAGGGCCGCTTGGCCACGAACACGCCGACCAGCGCGTAGCGCGACGCCTGGTTGCGAAACTTGATGTAGGCGGCGCGCTTGGGCAGCGGAAACATCACCTTGGTGATGATCTCGCCGGGCTCGAGCGCGGTCGAGAACAGGCCCTGGAAGAATTCCTCCGGCTTCAGCTTGCGCTTGTTGGTGACGACGGTGGCGCCGAGCGCCAGCACCGCGGCGGGATAGTCCGCGGTCGGATCGTTGTTGGCGAGCGAGCCGCCGATGGTGCCCTTGTGGCGCACCGCCGGATCGCCAATCAGCGACGCGAGCTCGGCGAGCGCCGGGATCGCCTCGCCGACGATCGCCGAGGTCGCCACCGCGGCATGCCTGGCGGTGGCGCCGATCACCAGCGAGCGGCCCTTGAGCTCGATGCCGTCGAGGCCCTCGACATGGGACAGGTCGACCAGATGCGGCGGACTTGCCAGGCGCTGCTTCATCACCGGAAGCAGCGTATGGCCGCCGGCGATCAGCTTGGCATCCTCGTTCTTGAGCAGCAAATTGGCGGCCTGCCGCACGGTGCCGGGGCGGTGATATTTGAAAGCGTACATGACGTATCCGAAGCCTGAATGGATGTCCCGCCGGCGTTACGCGAGGTCGGAATTCGCCATCGCCGAAGCTTTCATGGATTTGGCGCCCGCCGCGATCGACAACACGATGTTCTGATAGCCGGTGCAGCGGCAGAGGTTGCCTTCCAGCTCCTCGCGGATGACGCGGTCGGACAGATCGTGGCCCTTGCGATTTACGAGGTCCACCGCCGTCATGATCATGCCGGGCGTGCAGAAGCCGCATTGCAGGCCGTGATTTTCGCGGAACGCCTCCTGCATCGGATGCAGCGGCGCTCGGTCGGCGGCCAGACCCTCGATGGTCCTGACCTCATGGCCATCGGCCATCACCGCCAGCGTGGTGCAGGACTTAACGGCCTTGCCGTCGAGATGCACGACGCAGGCCCCGCATTGCGAGGTATCGCAGCCGACATGGGTGCCGGTCAGCCGCAAATTCTCGCGCAGGAACTGCACCAGCAAGGTTCGGGGATCGACATTCGCGCGGACGGTATTGCCGTTCACGATCAGAGAAATTTTAGCCATCGGGCCTCTCATGGACATGCGCGTTGCCGCGTCGGATGGCGGGCGCGGTCTCACGGCTTGCACTGATGAGGCCCATATTATGGGCCATGCGGGCAATGAGCAACCTCGGCGGCCGCGTTCGAACGCGTCAGCCGGCGGCCGTAACCGCCTTGGAGAAATTGGCGAAGAACTCGTCGGCGAGTTTTTTGGCCGAGCCGTTGACCAGCCGCTGGCCGAGCTGCGCCAGCTTGCCGCCGATCTGCGCGTCGACGTTGTAGGACAACAGCGTCCCGCCATCCTTGTCGCTGAGGCCGACGACCGCGCCGCCCTTGGCGAAACCGGCCACGCCGCCCTCGCCCTCGCCGGAGATCTTGTAGCCGTTCGGCGGATCGAGGTCGCTCAGCGTGACCCTGCCCTTGAAGCGCGCCGACACCGGCCCGACCTTCAATTTGGCGACCGCGCGAAAGCCGTTGTCCTCGGTCTTTTCCAGTTCCTCGCAACCGGGAATGCAGGATTTCAGCACGTCCGGATCGTTGAGCTTGCTCCACACCACCTCGCGCGGCGCCGGCAGTTGCACTTCACCGTTCATCGTCATGGCCATGGGAATTCTCCTGGATCGGTCGCTGCGAATGGCACGGACCGCCGTGCGCGCGGCAACTTAGGCCTGCGCGGGCACGATTGCAAAACCGTGCGGCTCAGGCCTCGGCGATCATGTCGGCGCGGCGCAGCGACGGCTCGTCGGGAACGAAGGCGTCCATTTGTTCCTGCGTTTCCGGCGACTCGATCGCGAGCAGGACGGCGGCGCCGAGCATCAGCAGCAACTCGGTGGCGTGCAACCGCAGCGCTTCGATCTCGCCGACCCGCGAGGCCATGATCATGCTGCAGAAGCTGATCAGACACCCGACCACGAGCGCGATCGAAAGCGCTTCGTCGCATCCGCCGGCGCGGCGGATCGCCGGCCGCGTGATCAGCACCACGAACACGCCGAGGAAGGCGACCACCGTCAGCTTGCCGAGCGCCAGCAGCCAGGCCATGCGGAAGGCGCCGCCGGCTGAAAGATGCAGGTGATCGCCGAGAAAGATCGCGACCGCGATATTCGGCCGGTCGTAAAGGCCGTGGATCGGCGACACCATGATGCGAAACGCGACGATCACCCACGCCGGGATGAAATAGGCCGCCAGCAGCGCGCCGTTGAAAGTGCTGATCCGCCAATTCGTTACCATGCCCGCGCCCCGTGCCTTGCGTCGGTTTCTTGAAAAACGCTCTGGCCGGCGCAGCTAAACCCGGTTAATGGCCAACGACAATTGAAACGCTTTGTTAACCCTAATCCGCGCCGCCAGCGCGCCGTGATCCGTTGCGACGTTCCGGTGGCGCGATCGTGGCGGCTTGAGGCAGGGCGAGCGCGCTTGCGGCGCCCCGCTGCGGCGCGATTCGGCATGTACGGACCGCCGGGCGCTGTTGCCGCTGCCAGACCCCGCTGTTAGAAATCGCAGCGCATGGACTATTTCGCCCAGCAGCTTATCAACGGCGTCGTGCTCGGCTCGATCTACGGCCTGATCGCGATCGGCTACACGATGGTCTACGGCATCGTCGGCATGATCAATTTCGCCCATGGCGACGTCTTCATGATCGGAGGCTTCGTCGCGCTGATCAGCTTCCTCATCCTGGTCTCGCTCGGCCTCACCTTCGTGCCGGTGATCCTGCTGATCGTGCTTCTGGTGTCGATGGCGATCACCGCGCTGTACGGCTGGACCATCGAGCGGATCGCGTACCGGCCGCTGCGGCATTCGTTCCGCCTCGCGCCGATGCTGTCGGCGATCGGCATGTCGTTCGTGCTGATCAACTACTCGCAGGTGGCGCAGGGCGCCCGCGTGAAGCCCGTGCCGCCGATCATCACCGGCGGCTACACGCTGCATGAAGGCGCCGGCGGCTTCGTGGTGCGGCTGTCGAACATCCAGATCGTCGTGGTGATCACCACGGTGGTGCTGCTCGCGATCTTCACCTATTTGGTGGCGCGCACCCGGCTCGGCCGCGACATGCGCGCCTGCGAGCAGGACCAGACCATGGCGGCGCTGCTCGGCGTCGACGTCGACCGCACCATCTCGATGACCTTCGTGATCGGGGCCGCGCTCGCCGCCGTCGCCGGCATGATGTATCTGCTGTATTACGGCCTGGTCGATTTCTTCATGGGCTTCGTCGCCGGCATCAAGGCGTTCACCGCCGCGGTGCTGGGCGGCATCGGCTCGCTGCCGGGCGCGATGCTGGGCGGGCTGCTGATCGGCCTGATCGAAACGCTGTGGTCGGCCTACTTCTCAGTCGAGTACAAGGATGTGGCGGCCTTCTCGATCCTGATCATCGTGCTGATCTTCCTGCCGACCGGTCTCTTGGGCCGGCCGGAAGTCGAGAAAGTCTGAGCGTGGCGCAAACCCCGCACCGGGTTCTGACGCTGCATGGCCCCGGCCTCGCCTTCATCTTCAAGAAGGCGCTGATCTCGGCGATCGTGGCGCTGGTGCTGTTCTCGCTGATGATCGGCGTGCGCACCGAGGCCGGCCCCTCCGGTCAACTGATCTACTGGACGCGGTTCGGCGATCTCGCGGCGATGGTCGCCGCGGTGTTCGGCGGCAGCATCGCCATCGAATTGCTGCGGCAATGGTGGGGACCGGTCGAGATCGTGCGGGTGGTGCCGCCCCGCCTGCAGAGCGCCCTTGCTCTCGCGCGCCGTGCGCTGGCGCCTGTGCTGTTGATCTTCACCGTACTGGTGCCGGTGCTGTTCTACAACGAGCGCTACATGCTCGATCTCGGGATTCTGGTGCTGACTTACGTGATGCTCGGCTGGGGACTGAACGTGGTGGTCGGCCTCGCCGGCCTGCTCGACCTCGGCTACGTCGCGTTCTACGCGGTCGGCGCTTATTCCTACGCGCTGCTGGCGACCAATTTCGACCTGTCGTTCTGGGTTTGCCTGCCGCTCGCGGGCATTCTCGCCGCGTTCTGGGGCGTGCTGCTCGGCTTCCCGGTGCTGCGGCTGCGCGGTGATTACCTTGCGATCGTCACGCTGGCGTTCGGCGAGATCATCCGCCTCGTCATCATCAACTGGCAGAGCCTCACCGGCGGGCCGAACGGCATCAGCGGCATTCCGCGCCCGACACTGTTCGGCATTCCGCTGTCGTCGGGCGACGACGGCCTCGCCGCCAGGCTCGGCATCGAATACTCGCCGACGCATCGCATCGTGTTTCTGTTCTACATCATCCTGGCGCTGGCGCTGCTCACCAACTGGGTCACGATCCGGCTGCGTCGGTTGCCGCTCGGCCGCGCCTGGGAAGCGCTGCGCGAGGACGAGGTCGCCTGCCGCGCGCTCGGCATCAACACCACGACGACGAAGCTGACGGCCTTCGCGACGGGAGCGATGTTCGGCGGCTTTGCCGGCGCGTTCTTCGCGACGCGCCAGGGATTCATCTCGCCGGAATCCTTCACTTTCCAGGAATCCGCGCTGGTGCTGGCGATCGTGGTGCTCGGCGGCATGGGCTCGCAGCTCGGCGTGGCGCTTGCCGCGCTGGCGATGATCGGCGGCTTCGAACTGTTTCGCGGGCTCGAGCAATACCGCATGCTGGTGTTCGGCATCGCCATGGTGCTGCTGATGATCTGGCGACCTCGCGGCCTGATCGGGCATCGCGCGCCGACCGTTTTCTTGGAGCGCAGCCAGGCGATCTCCTCCGACCTCGTCAAGGAAGGCCACGGATGAGCGGCGCCGACATTCTCGCGGTCGATCGTCTGTCGATGCGGTTCGGCGGCATCGTCGCGGTCAACGATCTGTCGTTTGCGGCCAGGCGCGGCAAGATCACCGCATTGATCGGCCCCAACGGCGCCGGCAAGACCACCGTGTTCAACTGCATCACCGGCTTCTATCGGCCGAGCGGCGGCGCGATCCGCCTCACCCATGATGACGGCAAGACCTTTCAGCTCGAGCGGCTGAACGATTTCCGCATCTCCAAGCTCGCCAGGGTCGCGCGCACGTTCCAGAACATCCGGCTGTTTCCCGGCATGACCGCGTTGGAGAACCTGATGGTGGCCCAGCACAACGCGCTGATGCGCGCGTCCGGGCTGACGTTTCTCGGCCTGATCGGCGCGCCAAGTTGGCAAGCGGCGGAGCACCAGGCGATCGAGCTGTCGCGGCTGTGGCTGTCGCGCATCGGCCTGCTCGCGCGCGCCGACGATGCCGCCGGCAATTTGCCCTATGGCGACCAGCGCCGGCTCGAGATCGCGCGCGCGATGTGCACGCAGCCTGCACTGCTGTGCCTCGACGAGCCGGCCGCCGGCCTTAACGCGCGCGAGAGCGCCAGCCTCAGCGAACTGCTGCTGTCGATCCGCGACCGGCAGGGCACCTCGATCCTGTTGATCGAGCACGACATGAGCGTGGTGATGGAAATCTCCGATCACGTCGTGGTGCTGGACTACGGCGTCAAGATCGCCGACGGCACGCCTGATGCGATCCGCGACGACGCCAAGGTCATCGCGGCCTATCTCGGCGTCGAGGACGACGAGGTCGCCGCGGTCGAGACGGAACTCGGGCTGTGAGAGCGACGCTGTTGTCGATCAAGGACCTGTTCGCGTCCTACGGCAAGATCGAAGCGCTGAAGGGCGTCGACCTCGAGATCGCCGCCGGCGAAATCGTCGCGCTGATCGGCGCCAATGGCGCCGGCAAATCGACGCTGATGATGACGATCTTCGGCAGGCCGCGCGCCAAGGCCGGCCGGATCGCATTCGACGGGCAGGACATCACGCATCTGCCGACCCACGCCATCGCGCGGCTGCGGATCGCGCAGTCGCCGGAAGGCCGCAGAATATTCCCGCGCATGAGCGTTTCGGAAAATCTGCAGATGGGCGCGGACGCCACCGAAAGTACGCCGGCCGATCGCGCCGCCGGCCTCGACAAGGTGCTCACGCTGTTTCCCCGCCTGCGCGAACGCCTGACCCAGCGCGGCGGCACGCTGTCCGGCGGCGAGCAGCAGATGCTGGCGATCGGCCGCGCGCTGATGAGCCGGCCGCGGCTGCTGCTGCTCGACGAGCCCTCGCTCGGCCTCGCGCCGCTGATCGCGCGGCAGATCTTCGACGCGATCCGCACCCTGAACCGTCAGGACGGCCTCACCGTGCTGATCGTCGAGCAGAACGCCAACCACGCGCTGCGGCTGGCACATCGCGGCTACGTCATGGTCAACGGCCTGATCACGCTGTCAGGCAGCGGCGCGGAACTGCTGGCGCGGCCGGAAGTGCGCGCCGCCTATCTCGAGGGCGGGCGCAAGGCGTAGGGACGCACGGCGTGGCACCATCATCGCCCGTCATACTCCGCGAAAGGGAGTATCCCGTATGCCAAGGTTTCGCGTTCTCAAATCTGACGTCACGGAATACCGGATCGCCCGCCTCCGCGGGCGATGACGCCGCAAATGTTGCAACGTCGCCGACGATCTCCTGCGGCGTGCCGCCACGCCCGACGCTTTGAATTTTGCCGATGACTTCGCGGCCAAATCAGCCGACAATGCCGCTGAAATCAACCCGGCCCCGCCGGTCCCGTTCGTTCCCATTGCGAGGATCATCCATGACGCATCTGAAACTGATCGGCCTGGCGCTCGGCGCATCGCTGGCGCTCTCGACCACGGCGCTGGCGCAGGACATCACCATCGCGGTCGCGGGGCCGATGACCGGCGGCGAATCCGCGTTCGGCCGGCAATTGCAGAACGGCGCCGAGCAGGCGGTGGCCGATCTCAACGCCGCCGGCGGCGTGCTCGGCAAGAAGCTCGCGCTGCAGATCGGCGACGATGCCTGCGATCCGAAGCAGGCGCGCTCGGTGGCGGAAAAGATCGCGGGCGCGAAAATCCCGTTCGTGGCGGGACACTTCTGTTCGTCGTCGTCGATCCCGGCCTCGGAAGCCTATGCCGACGGCAACGTGCTCCAAATCACGCCGGCCTCGACCAATCCGCTGTTCACCGAACGCAAGCTGTGGAACGTGCTGCGGGTGTGCGGCCGCGACGACCAGCAGGGCCTGGTCGCCGCCGAGTACATCGTCAAGAACTACGCCGGCAAGAACGTCGCGATCCTCAACGACAAGACCACCTACGGCAAGGGTCTCGCCGACGAGACCAAGAAGGCGCTGAACAAGGCCGGCTTCACCGAGAAGCTGTTCGAGTCCTACAACAAGGGTGACAAGGACTTCAATTCGATCGTGTCGAGGCTCAAGCGCGACAACATCGACCTGGTGTTCGTCGGCGGCTACCACCAGGAAGCCGGCTTGATCGTGCGCCAGATGCGCGACCAGGGCCTCAAGACCGTGCTGATGGCCGGCGACGCCATGAACGACAAGGAATTCGCCTCGATCACCGGCCCCGCCGCCGAGGGCACGCTGTTCACGTTCGGTCCGGACCCGCGCAACAAGCCGACCGCCAAGGCGATCGTCGAGAAATTCAAGGCCAAGAACATCGATCCGGAAGGCTACACGCTCTACACCTACGCCGCGATGCAGGTGTGGTCGCAGGCCGTCGCGAAGGTCGGCTCGACCGACGCCAAGAAGGTAGCCGACGCCATCAAGGCCGGCGAATGGGACACCGTGCTCGGCAAGCTCGGCTTCGACGCCAAGGGCGACATCAAGGCGATCGACTACGTCGTCTACAAATGGGACGACAAAGGCAACTACGCCGAGATCAACGCCAAGGGAACGTAAGCTCGATCTGAGGTATCATGCCTCGAAACACAAAAACGTCACCACCCGCGGAGGCGGGTGGTCCAGTATTTCGTGACGTATATGATTGATAGGAAGGGCTTGTCTTACTGGATCCCCGCCTGCGCCGGGATGACATCGGTGTGTGACTGATTTTCAAGCCCTACCCGAAATTCTGCAGCGCCGGGAACGTCTCCAGCAGCCAGATGCTGACGTTCGACACCGCGCCGGTGAGAAAGCCGATCCCGGTCAGCACCATCAGCGCGCCCATCGCGCGTTCGACATTGACGAGATGCCGTTTCATCCGTGCGAACAGCGTCGAGAACTGCTCGACCATCAATGCCGCGAGCAGAAACGGAATCCCGAGCCCCGCCGAATATACCGCGAGCAGCGCCGCGCCCTTGGCAACCGTGGCCTCGCTCGCGGCGACCGACAGGATCGCGGCGAGGATCGGCCCGATGCACGGCGTCCAGCCGAACGCAAAGGCGAGCCCCATCACATAGGCGCCCCACCGCCCCACGGGCTTCGGAATCGGCAGCCGGCCCTCGCGCATCAACAGGCCGATCCGCGTCAGGCCGAGGAAGTGCAGCCCCATCGCGATGATGACGATGCCGGCGAGGATCGAGAGCTGCGCCGACCACGCCCGCATCAATCCGCCGATCAGGCTCGCGCTGGCGCCGAGCGCCACGAACACCGTGGAAAAGCCGAGCACGAACATCAGCGCGCAGATCATCACCGCGCGTTTCGACGTGCGGTCCCGTTCGCCGCTGGCGACGTGCTCGATGGTGGCGCCGGTCAAATAGATCAGATAGGGCGGCACCAGCGGCAGCACGCAGGGCGACAGGAAACTGACGAGGCCCGCGATCAGCGCCGCGGCGATCGAGACGTCGTGGGTCATGGCGCTAGATGCACCGCGGCGGCGGCCGGATGCAAGGCTCGGCGGCCCGCCCGACGCGGTTGTGATGGCCGGTGTTTTCCTCGCGCCGGCGAACGATGGATCACGGCGGGGTTGTCAGCCGGCATGCAATGACCAGAATGCCGCCGATGAAAAACCTGCTGACCGATATCGCCGGCGTTCGGGTCGGCCACGCCGACGATGCCGCGCGTGGCTCCGGCGTCACCGCGATCGTGTTCGACACCCCTGCGGTGGCGTCGCTCGACATCCGCGGCGGCGGCCCCGCCACCCGCGACACCGCGCTGCTCGACCCGGCCAACACCGTCGAACGGATCGACGCGCTGGTGCTGTC
>CAXUBE010000007.1:0-18502 GCA_964249215.1 uncultured Rhodopseudomonas sp.
CCTCGCGGAACGCTCCGGCGAAGCGACGAAGCAGATCGGCGCACTGGTCCGCACCAATGCGGCATGGGACCCCTCGATCCAGTCCGCGCGGGCGGCGGGCGTGGCCGGCCATCCGCTCGGAAGCAAGCTTGCCGCCGCCGGCGGCGAGCCGTCTTCCGTCAGGGACCGCGCGCTGCGCACCGGCCTGGAAGAAACCGACGCGCTGCTGGGATCGGTGGACGCCTTCGACGTCAGGTCGAAAGAGGCTCGGGCGAGCGGCTGGATCCTGGATCTATCGGGGATCGAGCACCCGCCGTCGATCCTGTTTTTCGTCGGAGGGAAGTTCGTCGGCGCCGCACACCCGAACCTGCGGCGGCCGGACGTGTTCGCCCATTACAACATCGCCGAGAACGGCCGGGCGATCGGCTACAAGGTGTCGTTCGACATCGATGCCTGCCAGGCCGGCCTGCAGACCGAGGCGGTGGTGGTGTCGGGAACGCGGTTCGCGCCGATCCCGCCGCAGCCGGTTAATTGCGACTGAGCGCCGCGCAGAATTCCTGATAGTCCCGCGGGGTCTGGTAGACGCCGCGCGGCGCCAGCGGCGACTGACCCGCATCGTGCAACTGGCGCATCAGCGCGCCGAAACCCGACGGCGTGAACTGCCACGCATGCACGTCGATATAGCCGCCCTGCGCGGCCTCAAATTCGCCGACCGCCCGCGCGACCCGCTCGGGATCATCCTCGTAGGCCGGCACGCCGTGATCGCCGGCCCAGTGTCGTCGCGCGTCGTTATGCGCGACATGGGCGCGGTGCTCGACCACGCTTTCCACCACATGCACGACGCGGCCGCGCGCGCCGATCACCTTTGCGAAAGTTGCCTCGGGGATGAAATGATCGAAGCAGTAACGCTTGTCCGGAATGACCAGCAGATAGGCCCCGCCGGGCCGCAAAATGCGCCCCACCTCGGCGAGATGCCGGATCAGGTCGGGCTGGTGTTCGATGCAATGGCAACTCACCACCACGTCGAACTGCCGATCGACCACCGACAAGTCCGCGGTCGGCGAGACGAAATCGATCGGCACCGCGCGATCGAGCGGATAACCGATCGCGCGCGCTCGCTCGGCGAGTCCCTCACGGTCCATCACGTCGAAATATCTGACATGGGACCCGGTGACCGCCGGATTGGTGAATGGGCCGATTTCGAGCACGCGATCGGACGGCTCGATCAGCGACAGCAGTCCGGGCTTGAGCGCGCCGCGCGAGGCTTGGCGGCCTTCATCGATGCCGAATTGCTCCCAATGCGCCAGGAGTTGCGCGTCGGTCATCGCCGTGAGGTCGGCATAGGACGCGCGGTAGAACGTCGGATCGAATTCCGGGAGCGGCTCCAGCATGGCAAAGACTAGCACCGGTGCCAGGGTATTGTGAAGCGGCCCCGCTGTGCCCTTGACGCCGGAAACCGCGCCGGGCTTTTCGCCTGGTAACACCTGTGCTAGCAATCGCGACATTTGCACGTCTTGAGCGGTGACCGAATGCTTCAGGGATATATCGACGTGGTCTCGACCGGCCACGTCGAGGGCTGGGCCATCGGCCCCGAACATGACGCGCCGCTGCTGACCGTGTCGGTCAACGGCGAAGCCGTCGCCACGGTCAGCCCCAACATCCGCCGTCCCGACCTCGACGCGATCGTCGCTAATTCCTTTCACGGGTTTCGATACAACTTCGCCGCGCCGTTGAAATGGCCTGCCGTCGTGGCGGTGACCGACGCGGCCGGTCGGCAACTGGGCAAATCGCCCGCGCAATTGACCGAGCCCGACAATTGCTGGCTCGACAACGCGCCGACCGCGCGCGGCTTCTTCTCCTACTACTTCATCAAGGGCACGGGCATCGAGATCGGCGCGCTCGATCGGCCCTTGCCGGTGGCGCCGGACGTCAAGGTGAAATACGTCGACCGCATGGACGCCGCCCATTTGACGCAGGAATATTCCGAGATCAGTTCGGGTTTCGTCGGCATCGACATCGTCTCGGACGGCCAGACCCTGACCGGCGTGCCGGACGGCGAACTGGATTTCGTCATCGCCAACCATGTCATCGAGCACATGGAAGACCCGACGCTCGCGATCAAGAACTACCTTCGCGTGCTGCGTCCGGGCGGCATCATCTTCATGGCGGTGCCTGACAAGCGCAAGACCTTCGACGTGAACCGGCCGCTGACCTCGATCGCGCACCTGCTCGGCGACCACGATACGGGGCCGGGTCAGTTTCGCGGCGCGCACTATCAGGAATGGGTCGACTTCGTCGAAGGCAGGCCCGGCGACACAAGGCGCGCGCAGGAGATGGACGCCGACGACTACTCGATCCATTTCCACGTCTGGAACGTTTCGTCATTTTCGGCCTATCTCGACGCCATCACCACGACCTACGATCTGCCGCTCGATATCAGGATGGTCTATCCGGTCGGCATCGAGATCATCACCATCCTGCAAAAGACCGCGGCCGCATATGTGACGTCCGGATCGGACGACGCGCTTGCCGGCGCGGTTGCCAAGTCCCGCTGCGATCGACTACACCATCGCGGTTCCGACTGACCAAGCGAGAGAAATCCGATGAAAGCCGTATTGCTGGCGGGCGGCCTCGGCACCCGGCTCTCCGAAGAAACCAGCACGCGGCCAAAGCCCATGGTGGAGATCGGCGGCAAGCCGATCCTGTGGCACATCATGAAGATCTACAGCGCCCACGGCATCAATGATTTCATCATCTGCCTGGGCTACAAGGGCTACGTGATCAAGGAATACTTCGCCAACTACTTCCTGCACATGTCCGACGTCACCTTCGACCTGCGCGACAACAGCATCAAGGTGCACCAGGCCAAGGCCGAGCCGTGGTCGGTCACGCTGATCGACACCGGCGAAGAGACCCAGATCGGCGGCCGCATCAAGCGGGCGTTGCCGCACATCGAAGACGACACGTTCTGCGTCACCTACGGCGACGGCGTCGGCGACGTCGATATCGGCGGCGTCATCGCGCTGCACCGCGAGGAAGGCCGGCTCGCCACCGTGACGGCGACGCAACCGCCCGGGCGTTTCGGCGCCATCCGCTACGACGGGCACCGCGTCATCGGCTTCCAGGAAAAACCGATGGGCGACGGCGGCTGGATCAACGGCGGATTCTTCGTGCTGTCGCCGAAGGTCGGCGACTACATCGCCGACGATTCGACGGTGTGGGAGCGCGAGCCGATGGAGCGGCTCGCCTCCGAACAGCAGCTCTCGGTGTATTTCCACGACGGCTTCTGGCATCCGATGGACACGCTGCGTGATCGCAAATACCTCGAAGACCTCTGGGCGTCCGGCAAGGCGCCGTGGAAGACGTGGTAACCTTTTGCTGCAAAGCAGAATCGAGCGCGTTGTTTCAGCCTGGCGGCTGGCAAGGCCGGATCGCCTGGATTCCCGCAAATAGCGGTTTACATCCGCGATTTCTTTAGGCATCCCCATGCCAGATCGCCGGAGCCCTGAACCCGTCGCGGCGGCCATGCCCAAGATCGCCGACGGGACGATCCGGATTGCTGGAAAGCTCGCCGCATGCGCATTCTGATCACCGGCAATATGGGCTATGTCGGGCCGGTTCTGGTCCGGCATCTGCGGCGTCGCTATCCGCAGGTCGAGCTGATCGGCTTCGACAGTTCGTTTTTCGCGCATTGCCTGACAGCGGTCTCGGTTCTGCCGGAGCAGGTGCTGGACAAGCAGCATTTCGGCGACATCCGCGAATTTCCGGAAGGCCTGTTGGCGGGCGTCGATGCCGTCGTGCATCTCGCCGCGGTGTCGAACGATCCGATGGGGATCAGGTTCGAGACCGTCACCGACGAGATCAACTACCAGGCCAGCGCGCGCATAGCGGAGCTTGCGCGCCGCAGCGGCGTCAAGCACTTCGTGTTCGCGTCGAGCTGCAGCGTCTATGGCGCGGCGTCGAGTGCCGCCCGCACCGAAGCCGACGCGGTCAACCCGCTCACCGCCTATGCGCGCTCCAAGATCGCGACAGAGCGCGCGCTGGAAGCGCTGCCGCGCGACGGCATGATCACGACCTGCCTGCGTTTCGCCACCGCGTGCGGCATGTCGGACCGGCTGCGGCTCGATCTGGTGCTGAACGACTTTGCCGCCTGCGCGGTTGCGATCGGCGAGATCACCGTGCTCAGCGACGGCACGCCATGGCGTCCGCTGATCGACGTCAAGGACATGGCGCGCGCGATCGAATGGGCGGCGGCGCGCCCCGCCGATCGCGGCGGCGGATTCCTGGTGGTCAACGCCGGCGCCGATGTCTGGAACTACCAGGTCAAAGACCTGGCGGAAGCCGTCGCAGCGGCGGTGCCCGGCACCAAGGTCAACATCAACACCGACGCGCCGCCGGACAAGCGGTCCTACCGCGTCGACTTCGCGCGTTTCGCGTCGCTTGCGCCGGATCACGTGCCGCAGGTCAGTCTCGCGCAATCGATCGCCGCGCTGAAGCAGGGCCTCGAGGCGATGGGTTTCGCAGATGCGGATTTCCGCAACTCGCAGCACATCAGGCTCAAGGTGCTCGATCGCCACATCGCCAGCGGGCAGTTGCTGCCGAGCCTGCGCTGGCGGCAGGCGGCCTGAGACCGCGACATGAAATTCATCGCTACTCCGCTTGCGGACGCGCATCTGATCGAACTCGAAAAACGCGGCGACGACCGCGGATTCTTCGCGCGGTTCTTTTGCGAGCAAGAATTCGCCGCCGCGGGGCTCGAAACGCGCTTCGTGCAGATCAACACCTCGCTCAGCGCCAAGCGCGGAACGCTGCGCGGCATGCACTATCAGTTGGCGCCCTCCGCCGAGGTCAAGGTGGTGCGATGCCTGCGCGGCAGCCTGTACGACTGCATCCTCGATCTGCGGCCGGATTCGCCGACCTATCAGCGCTGGTTCGGCGCGGAATTGAACCAGGACAACCGGCTGATGATGGTCGTGCCGCGCGGCTTCGCGCACGCTATCCTGACGCTGCAGGACGACACCGAGGCGCTGTATCTGGTCAGCGACACGTATTCGCCGCAGAGCGAACGCGGCGTGCGCTGGAACGATCAGAAGTTCGCGATCGAATGGCCGATCGCCCCGGTCGAGATTTCGCCGAAGGACGCGGCCTGGCCGGATTTCGATCCGGTGTTTCACGGCGTCGAAGCGCTGCGGGGCGTGCGGTGAAAATTCTTTTCACCGGGGCGAGTTCGTTCACCGGCTATTGGTTCGTCAAGGAACTGGTCGCGCAGGGCCACGACGTCGTCGCGCCGGTGCGCGGCGCGGAAGGGAGCTATGGCGGCTTGCGCGCGGCGCGGATCGCCAAAGTCTCCGAACTCGCCGAGATCGCCTGGGGAATCAGCTTCGGAGACGCCGCGTTTCTGAAGCTCGCGGCCCTCGGATCGTTCGACGTGCTATGCCATCACGCCGCCGAAGTCGGCGACTATCGCAATCCGGCATTTGACGTGCTTGGTGCCGTGGCCGCCAATACCAGGTCGCTGCCGGACGTGCTGCGGCGATCCGGCGTGAAGGGATTGCTGCTCAGTGGCAGCATCTTCGAGCCGAACGAGGGCGTCGGCAGCGCGCCGCTGCGGGCGTTCTCGCCCTATGGACTTTCGAAGGGCATCACCTCCGACATCGCGCAATACTGGTGCGCGACGCTGAACGTGCCGATGGGAAAATTCGTGATCCCGAATCCGTTCGGCGCGTTCGAGGAGCCGCGGTTCTGCGCGTATCTGATGAAATGCTGGAAGGCCGGCGAGACCGCCGAAGTGAAAACGCCGGACTATGTGCGCGACAATATCCACGTCGCGCTGCTGGCGAAGTGCTATGCGTGGTTCGCCGAAAAATTGGCGTCGAGCGGCCGGTCCTGCGCGTTGCAGCCCAGCGGATATGCGGAATCGCAAGGCGCGTTCGCGCATCGCGTCGCCGGTCAACTCGCGCCGCGGCTGCGGCTCGACTGCCGCGTCAAGGCCGCGACGCAGACTGATTTTTCCGAGCCGCTGGTGCGCATCAACACCACCGCGGCAAGCTCGGTCGTGCCACTCTGGAACGAAGCGGAAGCCTGGGACAATTATGCCGACTATTATCGATAGCCCGACGCAGGGTCCGACGATGGCGCGATCCGCCGGCGGCAAAAAGCTGGTGACGGTGATTTGCCCTGTCTTCAACGAACAACAATGCGTGCCGCTGTTCTTCGCGCGGCTGAAGTCGAGCCTCGCCGGCGAATGGGCGGAGTACGACTTCGAACTGATCTTCATGAACAATTGCTCGACCGACCGAACGCTCGAAGAGATCGAAAAGATTCGCGCGACCGAATCCTGGGTGCACGTCATCACGTTGTCGCGGAATTTCGGATACCAGGCCTCGATCATGTGCGGCCTGCGCAACGCGGCGGGCGTCGCAACAATCTTCATCGACGTCGATTGCGAAGATCCGCCGGAGATGATCTCGCAATTCTTGCGGCACTGGAGCGAGGGCTACGACGTGGTCTATGGCGACCGCTCAAATCGCATCGAAAATCAGGTCATCATGTCGCTGCGCAAGGTGTTTTATCGCCTGACGCGGGCGATCGCGGACAATGATTTCGTGCTCGACATGGCCGATTTCTCTCTGATTTCTCAGCGAGTCCGCGCCGTCTGCCTACGTAACCAGTCGAGCTATCCGTTCATTCGCAGCGAGATCGGCTATGCCGGCTTCAGGCGTTACGGCATTCGTTACACCCGCGCGCGTCGGATAGCGGGCCACACGCATTACAATCTGTTCCGGATGACCAGTTTCGCGCTCGCCGGAATTCTCAGCACCTCGACGTTCCCGCTGCGCCTGACCGCCTATATCGCGGTGCCGGTCGGGGTGATCGACGTGCTGACTGCGCTGGTCGCGCTGGTGGCGGGGCCGTTCAACCTTCAGCCGCTGCTGTTGCTGAATGCGGCCGCGATGTGCGTCGTCGCGGTCGGCCTGTCGCTATTCACGGCGCGGATCTACAAGGATATCGTCAAGCGGCCGCTTTACGTGATCGATTTCGAATCGACTCACATCGACCGCAAGCTCGTCGACGACCTCGGCAACACGATCGAATAGCGCCGCATCGGTTGGCGATCACGGCAGCGGCAAGCGGATGAAAACGCTTTCCGGGAGTATTCTGAGCAGCGTCATGATCGGCCGCCAGATCCACGGCAGATAGATCACCAGCGCGCCGCGTTCGGTCGCGCGGCGCATCGATCGCGCGACATATTCAGGCGAAGCGGTCAGCAGCGCCGGCGTCTTGCCGTAGGCGAGGCGGGTGTCGACATAGCCGAGCTTGACGGTCAGCACGCCGCTGCCGCTTGGCAGCAGCAGCGCGCGCAGGCCCTGCGCGTAGGTGTTGAGAGCGGCCTTTGCCGCGCCGTAGACGTAGTTGGTCTTGCGGCCGCGGTCGCCGGCGACCGAACTGATGAAGACGATGCGGTGGCCGGCCTCGGCCTGGATTTGCGGCAGCAGGCGCGCGACGAAGCGCGCGATCGCGCCATAATTGCTCTGCAGGATCAGGTCGGCATGCGCCGGGTCATGCGCGGCCCGATCCGCGTCGTCGGAATAGCCGATGATGAAGACGATGTCGCGCGGCAACGTGCCGGCGGCTGCCAATGAGGACGCCGCCGCATCGATCGAATTCGGGTCCAGCGCGTCGAATTGCAACGTGCGCGCAGCCGTGCCGTGGCGGATCGCGATGTCGGATGCCGAGGTTTCGAGCTCGGCGAGGTCACGGCCGCCGAAGATCACCGTCCAGCCGCCGGCCGCGTAGTTCCGCGCCAATGCGTGGGCAATGACCGACGAGCCGCCGATCAGCAGCACCTGTTTCGATGTCTCGGCGATCGACGTCATGACTTCAAGTTACCATTTCCCATACCGCGCGGCCTACTCGGCTTAGTACAGCGACTTTGTATCAGGCGCCTTCGTCGTCAGCGTCGCGGTCACCGATGGATCGTCCGCGCCGACGATGCGGAACGGCAGACCGGCGTTGCGCGCCACGGTCCAGAACCACAATCGGTCGAGCCGCAGGCGATAAGTGCCGAGGTTCGGCGTGGTGGCAAACTCGATCCGGAACGGAAACTCTCCCGCGCTGATCGTGATCCCGATGCGCGGCTTGACACGCGCTGCGGGCGGCACGTCGATCTGAAGAAACGGCGTGCATTGCGTCAGCGACGGCGCATCCCTGCAATCCGGCAGCCGCTCGAAGCTGCTGCTCCTCAACAGACCGCCGAAATCGATGGTGCCGCCGAGCCGCTCGTACCACCATTTGATCGCGGCGGGCTCGCCGTCGTTGCGGCGGCGCAGGATCGCGAACTCGCCGACCATATCGACCGGCACGAAGTTCTCGGCCGCCGCGGCGTAGAGCAAGGGCACGCGCACGATGCGCTGAAATCCGTCGAAGCCGCTGTCGTTGGTATTCCATACCGCGAAGCGCGGTTGCTTCTCGGCGAGCCAGTCCAGCACGCGGCGCTGCTCGAAGATCGGCGAGTCGTCGTATTCGTCGCTGCCGAACGGCGGCGGCTGATGCAGCATCGCGTAGAGCATCGGCAGGTCGCCGATGGCGTACACGGTCGGAAGATCGTCGCTTCCCGCGAGCGCGCGGAGCCTCTCCGCGATCTCGTTGAAGCGCGGATAGCCTGAGAACCGCGCCGGCGCGTAGCTGTTGTCGCGGATTCTCGCGATCGCGTCGGGTGAATCCGCAATGAAGCGGACGGATTTCAGCGCGCCCATCGGCGCCGCGACCGCTTGGCGTGCGATTGCCTCCGGCGCTCCGGTCAGCGTCAGCGACCAGAACAGGATGCCGGCGGCGACGCCGCCGAAACCGGCGGCGAGCGGATGGCGAAACGCGCGGTCGGCCGCCAGCCAGATCAGCATCGCGAGCAGCGTCGGCGTCACGAACTGCCATTCGACCGGGCGGACCAAATGTTTCTGGAAGTACATGAAGCCGACGATGCCGAGCGCGATCAGGACGTCGTCGAGCACGCGCGCGGTGCCGTGTCCGGAGAACCGGCGGTACAGCCCCGCGCCGAGCAAGGCGGACGGCATCGCCAGCAGCAGCAATCCGACGCCGAACGGCCATTGAACGTCCTTGAAGAAATCGGTCGGCACCGCGGACGAATACGCATGAGGTCCCAATGACAGAATGAACGTCATGATCCCGTGGAGTTCGTCGATGCCGGAGATCAGCGTGAAGTACACGATCAAATAGACGACGGGCAGGGCGAATTCCCTCGCCAGACGCGTCACGAGGTCCATTCCGATCGATGTCCGGCGCTGCATCAAATCGAGCGCAAGCAGTGCGAGGACCGCGGGCGTCGCATAGGCGACCTGCAGCGGTTCGAAGAACAACGCAAGACAGAGCGCCGCGCCGAACAGCAGATGTCCCGCCGAAAACCGCCGGCCGAGGCCGATGGCGGCGTAGCTCAGCGGCACGTTGACGCCGAGCAGATAGCGCCACGGCGCCCACATCAACTGGATGCGGTCGCTGACCAGCACGATGTAGATGATGAGGATCGCCGGGATCAGGCCGCAGATTCTCACGAGCGCGAGGAAGCACACGATGTACACCGCCGCGCGCATCGCCGATTCGGACAATTGCCCCCATGGCGCCGGCAGCGCGAAGATCCAGGTGCCGCCATAGGGAAACCAGAAATCGCGCAGCGGCCGCAGCCCGCGATAGACGAGGTATTGCCAGAGATTGACGTTGCTGCCGTCCCAGTCGTTGGTGAACGGAATCGTCAGATTGTTGATCCGGCCGTAAACCTCCGACAAAAACATCGATGCGACGACCAGCACGACCAGCGCCGCCACAACCCGCCGCAGCCCGCGCCGGTGATCGCTGTTCGTCACAAGCGAATCGCCGGAAGCAAATGCCGCGTCATGCGGTCGGCGCCGCGCGAGCAGGATCGCCGATGCGCTCAGCATCAGCGACGTCGTCAGCACGCCGAGCGCGAGCAGCCGGTTGTGTATTAGCGACAGTCCGAGATAGCCGGCGCGCCCCACCGCCTGATCGACCGGATCGGGCCAATTGATCCGTCCGTTCAGAACATGAGTGAGCCCGATCGCGACGGCCGGAACTGCAAGCAGGATCAGCAGCGTTTGTCCGCGGGCGGCCAGCGGCGTGTTGCCGAGCGCGACGAGGAGCAGGAACGCGGCCCAGAACAGCAGCACGATGCCTTCCTTGTCCTGCGGCAGCAGCCAGCGCAGGCCGGGCGGGATGCCGCCGGCGAATACGTCATAAGTGATCAGGCTCGGTCCGTAGACCTTCTGCACGTAGCGGACGCTGTCGGCGGACAACCGCGCCGCGCCGTCGATCGTTTCCGGTTGCGACTGCACCCATCGATGAATGACGTCAGGCCCGTAGCGCTTGGCAGGTTTGCCATCGACCGACACCGCGATCTCGAACACTTCCACCTCGGCGCCGTTGATCTTGCCGAGATCGATGCGGAGGAAATTGACGTTTTCGAGGATCGGCGGGAAATTGTAGGTGTGACGGACGCCCGGAACGATCAGGGTGGTGATCGGCTCGTGGCGATATCCGTTGACGTAGAGTTCGACGACGCGGCCGGACTGGATTCTTGCGTCGACGCTGACCTGGACGCCGCGGTCGTACACCGACAGCGACACCGCCGTCGGCAGCAGATAGCCCGCGATACAGGCGACGGCAAACAGCGGCCACAGCGAGCGCCATGAAGAAGTCAGCCAGCGCGCCATTCAGTCCGTCCGTTCTGCGCATCGATCGAAGTTGTCGGGGGTCATGTGTGCGGCGGATCGGTGGTCGGTCACGCCGCGCGCAGCCCGACACGACGCGACAGGTCGCTGCCAAGCCGGCCGTCCGGATCGTGGCGCTCGACCACCGCGCGCCATTCCCGCCGCCGCGGATAGAACGCGTCGATGACGTCCGCGCGGCAGCGCCCGTCCTTGGCGAGGTAGACCCGCCCGCCGGCGGCCGCGACGCGGTCGTCGAATTTGTCGAGCAGGGCGAATATCTCGGGATGAACCGGAACGTCGAAGCTGAGCGCGATGCCCTGCGCCGGAAACGACAGCGGCGCGGCGTTCGCCTTGCCCATGCGTTTCATCGAGGAAAAAAACGACGGCTGCCCGGCCGTCGCCAGATCGTCGAGCATCGCGCGGATGATCGGCGCGGCGCCCTGTTCGGGGATCACGATCTGATATTCGATAAAGCCGGCCGCGCCGTAGAGCCTGTTCCAGTTGCGCAGGCCATCCAGCGGATAGAAAAACGCGTCGCCGGTTACCGCGCGCTCCCGGCCGTCCGACGAGGCATAGCGGCGATAGATCAGGCCGTTCAGCAGCCGCGCGATCGGTGCGCCGCGCAGCACGCCGGGAAAGGCTTTCGGCAGGCCGGCGCCGCCGCGCGTCGGCCAACCCAGCGGATCAGCTTTGGCCGATTCGGGGAGCTGCTGCGGCGTGGCGTGTTCGCCGAGCATCACCACGCCGCGTCCGCGATGGTCCGTCGACGCCGTGGCATCGAGCCAGGCGACCGAATAAGCCGCGTCATGGGTTTCGGTCAGAATCCGCAGTGTGTCCTCGAGGTCGCGGGTCACGATGTTGCGCTGGACCACCCAGGACGTCGTGATCGGTCGCAATGCGATGGTGGCGTCGAGAATCATGCCGGTCAGGCCCATGCCGCCGACCGTGGCCCAGAACAGGTCGGAATGCCGTTGCGGCGAACATGTCAGCACCTCGCCGGCCGCGGTCAGCAAAGTGAAATCCACGAGATGGTCGCCGAAGCTGCCCGCGGCGTGGTGGTTCTTGCCGTGCACGTCGCAGGCGATGCAACCGCCGACGCTGGCGCGGGACGTTCCGGGCGTCACGGCGAGGAACCAGCCATGCGGAACCAGCAGGGCGATGATCTCTTCAAGTCGGGTGCCGGCCTGGCATCTGATCCTGCCGGCGCTGCGATCGAATGCGATGAATTTGTTCAGCCGGGCGGTGGCGAGCACGGTGCCAGATCCATTGATCGCGGCGTCGCCGTAAGCGAGCCCGCTGCCGCGGGCGATCATGGTTTGCCGGGCCGTCGCGTCGGTGATCGCCGCGACCATCGCGGCGACGCGTTCAGGACGAATCATCGCCGAACGACCGACAGGATAATTTCCCCAACCTGCCAGCTTGGCCTCGATCCGGCCGCCAGACATGTGTTGTCCCCCATGCGATTTGGCGCCCCTTATATAGAGCGTGGCCTAGGCTTGCCATGGCGGATTGGGGTGATTACAGCAGGGAAAGGGGCACCTTTTGGGGCGGTAAGATCAAATGTCAGAGGCGGACCTTATCAGCCTCATCGCACGGCCGATCACCTGGCTCAAGCCGTTGCGGCTGGCGCTGCCGAACGCCTGGATCGGACATATTCCTCTCGCCTATTGGCTGATCGAGGCGTTGAAGCCGTCGCGGCTGGTCGAGCTGGGAACGCATAGTGGCAATTCCTATCTCGCCTTCCTGCAGGCTGTCGACGCCTCGAAGATGAGCACGCAGTGTTTTGCGGTCGATACCTGGCGCGGCGACAAGCATGCCGGCGAATACGACGATTCGGTCTTCGACGAACTCAGCCGTTTCCATAATCCGAGATACCAGTCGTTCTCCCGGCTGGTGCGATCGACATTCGACGAGGCGCTGCCCAGCTTCGAGGATGGCTCGATCGACCTTTTGCATATCGACGGGCTGCACACCTACGACGCGGTGCGCCACGATTTCGAATCCTGGCTTCCGAAGCTGAGCGACCGCGCCGTCGTGCTGTTTCACGATATTAACGTCAGGGAAAATCATTTCGGCGTCTGGAAGCTTTGGGGCGAGCTGGAACAACGCTACCCCGGCATCGCCTTCCATCACAGCCACGGGCTCGGCATCCTGCTGGTCGGAAGCAACGTCGCAACCGAGCTCGGACAGCTTCACGCGCTGATGGCCGGCGATCCGGACCGCGCGCGGGTGGCGCGGAACTACTTCAGCTCGCTGGGCGCGGGACTGCTCGATCATTGCGAGATTCTGTCTACCCAGGAACAACTCAACGACATGTACCGGGTCGCGATCGATACCGGAACTCACCTCGATGCCGCGCACACCGAACTCAACGGGCGTCGCGCGGAATCCGCCGCCTTCGACGCGAAGATCGCGCAACGCGACGCCGAGCTGCGCAACGCGCGCGAGCAGGCCACGGTTCTCGGCGACGAGAACGGCAAATTGCTGATCAGGGTGGGTGAGCTCGGCCGGAAGAACAGCGAACTCGGCGGCAAGGTCGGCGAACTCGGCAAGCAGATCAGCGAACTCGGCCGCAGGATCGAGGACCTTGGTAACGAATTGAAGGCGGCCGCCGGTTTCCGCGACGCCGCGCTGCGCTCCTATGCGAGACTGGCCAGCGACCGATTCGTCGGCCGTCTCGCGCGCATAGGCGTCGCCGTGCCCGGCGGGACGATCCAGCGGCTTGATTGGAAGGGATATCATCGCCTCGCGCTGCTGCTGATACTGCTCCGGCATCCGTTCGATCGCAGCTTGCGCAAAAACCGTTACGCCGCCATCCGGGAACGGCATCGGCAGAGCGAGATCCTGCGTGATCTGTTCGTCGCCGGGCCGGCCGTGCGGATGGGGTTATCGTCGTGGCTCGACATCGATTATTACCTCGCCAGAAATCCCGACGTGCAGGCGTCCGGCCAGGAGCCGGAGCGGCACTTCCTGGAGTGGGGCGCGTTCCAGGATCGCGCGCATCACGCGATGTTCGACGTCGGCTTCTACCGGCAGCGAGCCGAAGCGCTCGGCGAAGCGGTCGGCGAAAGCGCGTTCGTCCATTATCTCGAGCGCGGCGGCGGTTTGCGGATCGACCCGCATCCTTTGTTCGACACCGCATACTATCTCGGCCAGCTCGGCGAACATACCGCCAATTGTCCGCACCCGCTGCTGCATTATCTGACGCTCGGGCAGTGGCTCGATCTGTCGCCCAATCCGGACTTCGACCCGCATTGGTACGCCTCCCAAAACCCCGACGTCATCGCGCAGGGCCTGCCGTCCTTCCTTCATTACGTGATGTACGGCCAGCGCGAAGGCCGCGCCGCGTCGGCGGCGTCCGTCAAATCGGGCACGCCAGGCGTGCCGGCGATTGCGCCGGAACGTCTCAAGGTATTCGAGACGCACCGTTTCGCGCCGAGCGGCGCGCTGCCCCCGATCGTGCCGTCCAGGACGGTCGACGTCATCATCCCGGTCTATGGCGGGCCCGATGAAACGCGGCGCTGTGTTCGCAGCGTGATCAAATCGGCTTCGCAGAACGGCACGCTCGGTCGCGTCATCGTCGTCGACGACCGCGGCCCCGACCCTGCGATGCGCCGGATGCTGGATGAATTCCGCCGCGAGCCCAGGCTTTCGATCGTCGAGAACGAACGCAATCTCGGATTCGTCGAAAGCGTCAACCGAGGCATGCAACTGGCCGAGCGCAACGACGCGTTGCTGCTCAACAGCGATACCGAAGTGGTCAACGACTGGCTCGACCGCATCGCCGCGCAAGCCTATGCCGCGCCCGACATCGGCACGGTGACGCCGTTCTCGAACAACGCCACGATCTGCAGCTATCCTTTGCTGCAGGGCTCTTCCCGCCTGCCGGCGGGCGAGACGCTCGAGAGCCTCGACGACGCGTTTCGCGCGGCGAACGCGCGGCGCTCGGTCGACATCCCGACCGCGGTCGGGTTCTGCATGTACATCAAGCGCGCCTGCCTCGACGAGACCGGCCTGTTCGACGTCGCGACGTTCGGAAAGGGTTATGGCGAAGAAAACGACTTTTGCATGCGCTCGGCGAAGCTCGGCTGGCGGCATATCCTCGCCGGCGACGTCTTCGTGTTTCACGTCGGCGAAGTGAGTTTCTCGGAAGGCAGCAAGGCCGGCAAGGATCACGCCTGGACGACGCTGACACGTCTCTATCCGGAGTACGCGCCGTCGATCGCGCGTTTCGTCGAACGCGATCCGGTCGAGCCGTTGCGGGCCGCCGCCACCTCGGTTCTGCACAAGACCAGCGGCTTGCCCGTGGTGCTGCACATCCTGCATCGGATCGGAGGCGGGACGGCGCGGCATGTCTACGACATCGCCAGACTGCAAAGCGCGAGCGTTCGCAACCTGGTGCTGGAAATCGCTGCGATGGGCGATACGTTCGAAGGCCGGATTGTCGATTTCATCAAGCAGATGGATATCGCTTTCGTCGCGCAGGACATCGACGAACTGGCCGAGATGCTCGCGGCGTTCGGCGTCAGCCGCATCCATATTCATCATGTGTTTTCGTTCGCCGATCACATCGACGACTTGTTGATCCGCATGCGGATACCGTATGACCTGACCGTGCACGACTACATGATGATCTGCCCGAAGATCACGCTGACCAATCGCGACGGGGTGTATTGCGGCGAACCCGACGAACAGGGCTGCCTGTCCTGCCTGACCTCGAATGCCGGCTCGCTGGTGCCGGAGGAATCCGCAACGGTGCACGACATCATCTGGTGGCGGCTGCGCGGGCGCACGCTGATCAACGGCGCGAGCCGCGTGTTCTGCCCGTCCCAGGACGTGGCCGACCGCCTGAAGCGTTATGCGTTGTTCGACAACCTCATGGTGGTGCCGCATGAAGTGCTGCCGCCGCGGCTCGTTCACGTGCCCGATCTGCCGCCTGGCGAACCGTTGCGTATCGCCGTGCTCGGTGCCATGAGCGGACACAAGGGCGCCTCGTTTCTGATCGCATGCGCGCAGAGCTGCACGTACCAGGCGCTCGATGTCGTGATCACGGTGATCGGCGATTTCGAAAAGCCGAAGGTCGGCGCCGAGGCTCGCGCCGCCGGCATCAGGGTGACCGGCGGCTATCAGGACCAGGACCTGCAGCGGCTGATCGCGGAGCACGACCCGCATCTGTTGTTCTATCCGCAGCGCTGGCCTGAGACCTACAGCTATACGCTGAGCGCCGGGTTGTTGAGCGGACGTCCGATTCTCGCGCCCTCGATCGGTGCGTTCATCGAGCGCCTGAAAGGCGAGCCGTGGGTATGGCGTTTCGATATCGGGACATCCGCGTCCGACCTGGCCGAGGAATTCCGCAAGATTCGCGACCGCGTGATGCAAGATGGCCCGATCGAAGGCCGGGTCGATCCCGACCGGCCGCTGTCGCCTAACGCGTTTTATCTGTCCCATCAATCGCTCGCTGCGCCGGTTCTCGGCGAAGCATTGGGAGTTTGATTTGGCTCAGGACAGCCGCTTGAAGGTCATCTGCATCCCGGATGTCTTTGCGAGCCGCTGTCCGACTCCTTGCGGATATCTTCGTCTGGTACTGCCGCTGACGAAAAGGATTTCGCAGCGCGCGATGGACGTCTGCGTCGCCCGCAGCATCGGCCTTGCGATGCGGCCGTTCGACGCCGTGATCACCCAGCGTCTGGCGCTTGCCACGCGCCGCGGCATCGACGAGGTCGTCGAGCTTTGCCGTGCGCGCGGCGCCAAGTTCATCTACGATATCGACGACGATCTGCTGGGGCTGGAATCGCACCACCCGGACTCGACCGAATACGCCGGCACCGGCCGCGTCGTGCGCCACGCGCTGCAATGCGCCGACCAGGTATGGGTGTCGACCGCCGAGCTGGCGCGGCGCTACCGGCTGCTGGCGCGAGACGTCGTCGTGGTGCCGAACAGTCTGGATGCCCGCGTGTGGAAACAACCGCAGGCGCCGTCGGAGGACGCCGCGTTTCGCTTCGTGTACATGGGCACCCATTCGCACAAGCGCGACTTCGAGGAGATTCTCGAGCCGGCGTTCCGCCGCCTGCATCAGCAATCCAGCCGCCCGGTATCGCTGCATCTGATCGGCGTCGCGCCGAACGGCGATGGCGACCGAAGCTGGAGCTCGGTCGCGCTGCCGCCGTCGAGCTCGATCTACCCGGTGTTTGCGCACTGGTTGCAGGCGAGCAACCGTTACGACGCCGGCGTCGCGCCGCTGCGCGATGATCATTTCAACTCGGCCAAGAGCGACATCAAGTGGCACGAATATTCCGCGATGGGGCTCGGCACCGTCGCCGCCGACCTCGCGCCGTACCGCGATACGATCAGGCACGGCGCGAACGGGCTGCTATGCGGTTCCGATCCCGATTGCTGGTTCGAGGCGATGCGCGAGATGGTCGAGGGCGGCGCAGAACCGATGCGTTCGGCGGCCATGGCTGAAATCGCAGCGCGGCTGCGTCAATCCGAAGAGCTGGAGCCGCGCATCGGTCTGATCCTTGCCCTCCGCGCTGGACCGGCCTCCTAAATCCGTTTAATGAACACCGCGCCCCGGCGGCGCGGCGTGAATGTCATGAGGCGGACCATCATGGTCGGAGATCCGGCCGCGAGTATCAAGGCGCGCGTGAAACGGCAGGCGCTGCGTTTGCTGTCGCCGCTGATCAGCCGGCGCCTGCGCAACAGGACGATGGTCGAACTGATCCGTCGCTCGCCGTTTTTCGATCGCGCCTGGTATCTCGTCAACAATCCCGACGTGCGCGCATCCGGGATCGACCCGGCCTTGCATTATCTGAAGGTCGGCGCGGCAAAGGGCTGCGATCCCGGTCCGTGGTTTTCGACGAGCGCATATCTCGAGGTCCATCGCGATGTCGCGCAGGCGAATATCAATCCGCTGTTGCACTACATCCGCTCCGGCGAAAAGGAAGGCCGCTCGATCGCCAAGTCGCGCTGCGACGGCGCCGACGCGCCGAAGCCGCCGCTGATCGGCGAGACGCTCGCGGGCCGCGCGACGTTTTCCATTCTCTTCATTTCCGGCGAGCCGCACACGCCCGGCAATAGCTACCGCGTCACGCGCCATGTGGAGGCCGCCAAGGCCGGCGGGCTCTACGCCCATTGGGTCGCGCAGGCGGATCTGCCGAACCATCTCGCCGAGATCGCGCTGTTCGACGCGATCGTGATCTGGCGAGCGGCATGGGATCAGGCGCTGAGCGACTCCGTCGACAAGGCCCGCGCCGCGGGCGCGGTGATCGTGTTCGACGTCGACGACCTGATGATCGAGCCGGAACTCGCGCAGTTCGACATTATCGACGGCATCCGCAGCCAGCACCTCACCGAGCAGCAGGTCCGCGATCACTACACGGCGGTGCGGCGCACGATGCTGGCGGCGGACATCTGCATCACCACCACCGAAGAGCTCGCCTTCTACATGCGCAAGGCCAACAAGGCGACGCATGTGCTGCCCAACGGCTTCGATCAGGCGACGCATGATGCGTCGCGCGCGGCGGCGCTGGCGTGGCGCGCGGAGCGCGACCCGCTGCTGCGGATCGGCTATGCCGGCGGCAGCCGCACCCATCAGCGCGATTTCGCGCTCGCCGTCGACGCCGTCGCGCGGGTGTTGCGGGAAAACCCGCGGTGCCGGCTGGTGCTGTTTCAGCATGCGGATACCAAAGTGCCGCTGATCGATGCCGACGAATATCCGGCGCTCGCCGAACTCGACCATCAGATCGAGTGGCGCGACGCCGCCGCTGCATGTGTAGCGGTCCCGATCG